>JABMRB010000813.1 GCA_013202865.1 Candidatus Nealsoniibacteriota bacterium
GTCGTTCATCATGCATTGCACGTTGATCGGGCCTATGGCCGGAAGCGATTCGGCAATACGCAGGCAAGCTTCCGTGATGGCCGGATCGAAGACAGTCTTTCCCACGATCACTTCGCCGGATCGAACCCGGATCCGCTGCCGTGAAATCACCGATAAGACGTTGCCGCTTAGGTCGCAGATGACGTCGTTGGTGATCTCGGGACCCGGCAAAAACTGCTGAATGATCGGGTTCGACACGTAGTCGGAGAAGAACAACAACTGCTGGCGGTTTTCCACCTTGAACGTCTGCTGCGACGCGCTGCCGGCACGGGGCTTGATGAACAGCGGATAGTCGGCCTCGGCCGGGTCCAGTTGGCCCGGCAGCCAGGCTTTGGGGACGGCCAACCCCAAGCCACTGAAGAACTCGTTGGTCCGCCACTTGTCCGCGGCGACCTGAGCCGCCTCCGCTGGAACCACGGCCAGTCGAGCCCCCGTCGCTTCCAACTCTTCGCGGTGCTTGGCCAGCAGCGGAACGTCTGGATCAATCAGGGGAAAGACGATCCCCACCTCTTCGCGCTTCAGGATCTCCAACAGCGTGGCGACGTACTCAGGCGAGTCGAGCCGCGGGACGAGGTACGGCCGATCGCCCCTTTGGAGGGCCGGTGCCAGCGGATCGATGTCCACCGCGACAATGCGACCCGAGATTCCCAGACTCTTGTACGCCCTGCGGAAACTCCCCAACAGTTCCACGCGACGCCCGACGCTGGTAAAAAGGATGTTCACACCCATCGCTCAAATCACCCCATACGGTTAGTGCCGCCCGTTCCCATGAATTCCGGCATGGTGGCATCCCCCAGGTGGCTAATCCCTTGGGGACAAACGATTCTCCACACCGTGTGCAGCAGGATCCACGCGTCAAGCCGAAGACTCCAGTTGTCCACGTACCACAGGTCCAAGGCGAACTTTTCCTCCCACGAGATGGCATTGCGCCCGTTCACCTGCGCCCAGCCGGTCAGCCCCGGTTTGACGTCGTGCCGCCGGGCCTGCCGGGGCGTGTAGCGATCGAGGTACCGCAGCAGCAACGGCCGGGGCCCGATCAGGCTCATCTCGCCCCGCAGCACGTTGACCAGTTGCGGCAGTTCGTCGAGACTCGTGCGACGGAGCCACCGGCCCAGCGAGGTCAGCCGCCGCCGGTCGGACAGCGGTGTGCCGTCGGGGCCGGACTCGTCGCGCATGGTGCGAAACTTGAGCAACGTAAACGGACGACCGCCGCGGCCGGCTCGCTGCTGCCGAAACAACACGGGCCGGCCCATTCGCAGGTAGACCATCGCAGCCACGCCCACCATCACGGGCGCCGACAGCACCAGCAGCACCGCCGCTACGGCAAGGTCCGTCACGCGTTTGAGTAGTAGTGATCGCAATTCGGTGTCCTTCTATCCTACTATGCGAGCCGCCGGGCTTGTCCCGGCGCTTACGTGCGAGCCGCCGGGCTTGTCCCGGCGCTTACGTGCGCGGGGGCAAGCCCCGCGGCTCGCTGGGACCAGTTTCAGTAGGATCGACTCCATTCGGTGGGCGAGCAGGTCGCGGTCGAAACGTTCGCGGCCGAGCCGTGCGGCGGCGGCACCGGCGCGGGCGAGCCAGGGGCGGTCGCGTACGGCGGCGACCAACTGTCCGGCCGCGGAATTCGGGTCGTTGACGTCCATCACCAACCCGCAGCCGGAATGTTGAAACATCTCGGCGAGCCATCCCTGGTGGTTGACGGCGATGGGCCGACCGGCCGCCATGGCGTCGAACACCTTGGTGGCGTTGTTCGCCCACATCTCCTTTAAGTCGATGAAGACCGAGGTGGCCAGATCGGCGGCCGAGAGGACGGCCGGCATCTCGCACTTGGGCACGGGCGGGAGCATGAAGAGGTTCTTGTCCAACACACCCAGACGTTCCGCCTCGCGACGGACCTTCTTCTGCTCGCGTCCGCCGCCCACGAGCAGGAAGCGGACCTCCGGATCGAGCCGCATGGCAACGGCAGCTACCCGCGCGAGGTAATCGACGCCGTTGATCGGCCCCATGGTGCCCGTGTAGACGATCAAAGGGCGGTCTTGCAGCCAGTCGTATCGCGCACGAAACTCCCGGCCGACTTCGGGCGAAACGTCGAACTGTTCGCGGTCGCAGCCGCAGGGCACCTCGGTGATCTGCTCGGCCGGATAGCCGGCGGCAATCACCCCCGCCTTCACGCCGGGTGACTGGGCCACGACGTGGGCCGAATGGCGATAGGCGTAACGTTCCAGCCAGCGGGCGGCCGCAATCGACCACGGCGAGCGTAACGCCCCGATGGCGATCGGCAACTCCGGCCAAAGATCGGCGATCTCGAAGACCATCGGGATCGACTGTTTCCGTGCCGCATAGACGCCGGGCAAGGCGATCGTCAGCGGCGTGCTGGTGGCGATGACGACGTCACCGGGCAACGTAGCCGCTTTGCGTGCCGCGGCCCGGGCGAACCTCAGGAACGAAACGATCCGCCGCGTGTAGCCCATCTCGTTTGAGTAAGGTACCGGATAACGATGCACCCGAATCCCCGCTTCCTCGGTCTCATCCCATCCGCGGGCCCAGCGTCCCCGCTGCGGCGACCGTTCGGCGGTAACGACATGCACCTCATGACCGTTAGCCACGAACCGTCGGGCCCATTCATAGGAGAACGAGCCGCCGGCCGACCGGGGTGTGTTGAAGTGCTGGTGGAGGTAAATGATCTTCATAACATCGTAGGGTGCATGAAATGCACCACAACATCCGGTACAGGTTCCGGTACAGGTGCGTTGCACGCACCCGACAGGGCCATTCTCA
>JABMRB010000814.1 GCA_013202865.1 Candidatus Nealsoniibacteriota bacterium
ATCCTAAACTGCGCAACCTGACGCGATGCGGAGGTTGCAACCAAATGGATTTAGACACCAAGCAGGTTCATCAACTCACCGAAGGTCAGGCCGTGGCCGACTACGAGGGCGTTTACTTGGCCGACGGCAACATCCTCTTCAACTCGACGCGCTGCATCCAGACGGTTGACTGCAACTGGACCGAGGTGAGCAACTTCTACCTGATGGACGGCCGGGGCCGTTACATGCGACGGGTCGGGTTCGATCAAGTCCATACGATCTTCCCCACGGTAACCGACGATGGCCGCGTGCTCTATACCCGCTGGGACTACAACGATCGGGCACAGATCTACACGCAGCCGTTGTTTCAGATGAACCCCGACGGCACCAGCCAACGCGAATTCTACGGCGGCAACTCCTGGTTCCCGACCAACATTGTCCACGCCCGAAAGATCCCCGGCAGCACCAAGCTGATCGCGATTGTCACCGGGCACCATACGCCGGCCCACGGCAAGCTGGGCGTGATCGATCCGGCCCGCGGTCGGCAGGAGGGGCATGGCGTGCAACTGGTCGCACCGATCCGCCATACCGAGCCGATCCGGGTCGACAAGTATGCCCTGGGCGGCAACCAGTTTCAGTATCCTTATCCGTTAGACGAGCAACGGTTCCTCGTCACGCTGGCCCTGCCTACGCCGGACGGTGCCTTGGGGCGGTTCAACATCTACTTCATGGACGTCGACGGTCGGCGGGAGCTGCTGGTCGAGGGCCGAGAGACGGGCGAAGGCATCGGCTGCCGACAGATCGTGCCGCTGGCGCCGCGAGAGAAACCACACGTGCGGCCCAGCATGGTCGACTACCGAAAGACGTCCGGTGCGTTCTACGTGCAGGACGTCTACCGGGGCCCCGGTCTGGAGGGTGTGCCGCGGGGATCGATCAAGCGGCTGCGGGTGGTGGCGCTGGAATTCCGCGCCGTCGGCATCGGAAAGACGAGTCAGAACGGCCAGGGTGGCTCGTCGAACGTCTCCACGCCGATGGCCATCGGCAACGGTTCCTGGGACGTCAAGGTCGTGCTCGGCACGGCCAAGGTCCATCAGGACGGCTCCGCCTGTTTCAAGGTCCCGGCCCGCACGCCCGTCTATTTTCAGGCGTTGGACGAGCGAAACTACGTCGTCCAAACCATGCGGAGCTGGGCCACGCTGATGCCCGGCGAGACGCAATCGTGCGTCGGCTGCCACGATCATAAGAACGGCACACCGCTGGCTTCTCCGGGTGTGTCTCTGGCGATGCGTGCCGGGGCGCAACCGTTGGAACCCTTTTACGGACCCGCCCGTGGTTTCAGCTACGCGAGCGAAATTCAGCCGATCCTCGACCGACGGTGCGTCGAGTGTCACGATGGAGATAAGGAGGTGCCGTACGACTTGCGCGGCGAGACGGTCGTGCTCGAAGGCATGCGCCGCCGTTTGAGCAAGTCGTACCTGGCCCTGACGCACACCCGCGGCTCCAACGGGCAACACGACCACCCGATGGTCAACTGGATCGACAGCATGTCCGGCCCGGCGATGCTTCCGCCCTATCACAAGGGCGCCGCAAAGAGCCGGTTGATGACGATCCTCGAGCGGCCGCACGAAGGCGTCAAGCTAACCCGCGAAGAGCTGGACAAGCTCGCCTGCTGGATCGATCTGTTGGTGCCCTACTGCGGCGATTACTTGGAGGCCGCCACGTGGTCGGCGAAGGATCGACAACTTTACGCCCGCTTCGCCGAGAAACGGGAGCGCTTCGAGCAGATCGAGCAGGCGAATATCCGGGCGTGGATTGAATTGCAAGTGAGCAGTGAGCGGTGAGCGGTGAGCGGTGAGCAATGAGCAGTGAGCAATGAGCAATGAGCAGTGAGCAGTGAGCTTTCCTCGCACTACTCATAGCTCACGGCTCACGGCTCACGGCTCATAGCTAATAGCTCAACAACTTCAGAAAGCTAAGTTACCAAATGAGCAAGCAAGAAATTAGATCGCATAAGGCCCAGAAGGTCCTCGAGCG
>JABMRB010000815.1 GCA_013202865.1 Candidatus Nealsoniibacteriota bacterium
CCCACTCCCCACTATCCACTATCCACTACCCACTACCCACTACTCCCCCCCATCCCCGCAGTTTCTCCAGCCGATACTCCTCATAGCGGTCCGCTTCGATCGCCGAGCGGGCGTCGGCTAGCAGGCGTTGGTAGTAGGTGAGGTTGTGGATGGAGAGCAAAATCGGGCCCAGCATCTCGCCGGATAGGAATAGGTGGCGGATATAGCCGCGGCTCCGGCGGCAGGCCTGGCATGGACAATCCGG
The DNA here is from genome assembly GCA_013202865.1 of Candidatus Nealsoniibacteriota bacterium. Lineage (GTDB taxonomy): Bacteria > Planctomycetota > Planctomycetia > Pirellulales > Thermoguttaceae > JABMRB01. The sequence goes on from JABMRB010000815.1 coordinate 245, forward strand.
CTGGATCGGCCGCCCGTCCCGCTCGAATTGCAGATTCCGCAGCCGTATCGGGCCGTCGTCGGTGAAAGCCAATGCATTGCGACCGTTGCGAGTCGGCATCACGCAGTCAAAAAGGTCGATACCACGCCCGATCGCTTCCAGCAGATCGATCGGCCGGCCCACGCCCATCAGGTATCTCGGCCGGTCGGCGGGCAACTCGGGTACGGTCGCTTCGAGCACCCGCAGCATGTCGGCCGGTTCCTCGCCCACGCTCAGCCCGCCGACGGCGTAACCCTGGAAGTCGAGCTCGGCCAGTTCGGCGGCACAGCGTTGCCGCAACGGCAAGTCCAAGCCGCCTTGAACGATGGCAAACAACGCCTGATCGTCGCGTGCGGCCGCCCGACGGCACCGCCGAGCCCAGCGAATCGTCCGGTCGGTCGCGTCGCGGACCACCTCGGGTGAATTGGGTAGCGCCACGACGTGATCGAGCACCATGGCCACGTCGGCACCCAACGCCTCCTGGATCTGCACGGCGCGTTCCGGCGAGATCTCCACCAGCCGGCCGTCGATGTGCGAGCGAAAGACGGCCTGCTCGTCGGTGACCTTGGTCCGTTGGGCAAGACTGAAGAGCTGGAATCCGCCGCTGTCGGTCAGCATCGGGCCGTCCCAGCCGGCAAACCGGTGTAGCCCGCCGAGCGCCGCGACCACCTCTTCGCCCGGACGTAAGCAGAGATGATACGCGTTAGCCAGCACCATCTGTGCGCCCGTGTCGCGGATCTGGTCGGCCAGAAGCCCCTTCACGGTTCCCTGGGTGCCGACGGGCATGAAGGCCGGCATCTCGACCGGCCCGTGCGGCGTATCGAACGTGCTTCGCCGCGCCGCCGAATGGGCGTCGACGTGGCTTAATCGGAACGAGAAGGGTGGCCCATTCATACCCTACTCTCCGCGGAGCTTCAATCCCATCACGGTGAGCTTCTCGCGGACTTCGTTGAGGCTGGTGACGCCGAAATTCTTGCACTCCAGCAAGTCGTCGCCCGTGCGCCGAACCAAGTCGGACATGGTGTTGATTCCCATGCGGATCATGCACTTGCGGGCACGGACCGACAGATTCAACTCGGCGATCGGTTTACCCAGCAGAACCTGTTCGTCGGGCGAGAGGCTCTCGGGCTCGAAGGGCTCGGTCGCGGGCCGTTCCTGGGCGTATTGCCCAAGGCTGAGACCCTTGGAAACCAGCATTTCCCTGATTTCCACGAGGCTTGTTTCGCCGAAGTTCTTGCTGGAAAGCAACTCCTGCTCGGTACACGCGCAGAGATCGCCCAGCGTCATGATCCCCATCTTCTGCAGGCAGTTGCGACTGCGAACCGACAACTCGAAATCGGTAACCGGAATGCCCAACACCTGGTTGATGCGGTCGTGCTTCTTCTGGGCATCCTCGTCGTAGAACTGGTCGCTGGAGGCCTCCGTGTCCTTCAGGAACAACCGTGCCCGATCGTGATCCGGATAGGAATCCAGAATCCGCCGGTAGCAGCGGGCTGCCTGGTCGTACTGCTCTCGGTCCTCGTACAACAGGCCGAGGTTTAGCAGCGAGCCGACGTGTACCGGAAACCGGCTCGACGCCCGCTGGTAGAAATCCATTGCCACGGTATCGTTGCCGCGACGGTCGTTTTCCACGGCCAGTCCGAACAACGCGGCGGGATGATTGCCGTCGGCCTCGACCGCCCGTTCGTAGAGTGCAACCACTTCGGTCGGATTGCCACCCATCGCGGCCACCGCGGCCCCGCGCTGCGACAGGTACTCGGCCGTTTGCTCTACCGCACCGCTGAGGTCGTCGAGCACCGACAGGGCCCCGCTCGGATCGCCCGCACAGCGACGGGCCTGCGAGCGGCCCAGCACGCAACTGTCCGAGTCGTAACCGGCGCGCTCGGCGGCCTGATAACTCTTGGCCGACTCCTCGTATCCCTCGCGGGCGAAGGCCGCCTTGGCCAGATAGAAGTGCGCCAACGCACCACCGTCACCGCAACGCAGCACGTCGCTGGCCTTGAAGTGCCGGCCCAGAAGGTGCAGGCAGACCCCCAGCCGGACGTTGCTGGCCGGGCTCCGCTCTTCCTTGGTCTCCAGCTCGCCGACTGCGTCGCGCAACAGGTCGAACTGCGCCGGATCGACCGCAATCGCCTCGCTGATTTGTTCGATCTCGCGGGGACCGAACGTGCCGTTGAACAACACAATCTGTTTCAGATCGAATTCCGGATCTCGCGCCATTATCGCCTTTCTCCCAAATTACCACACTCGGCCATTCGATACCCGGGCCCACAACGCCGGCAAAATCAGTTGCCGGCCCTGCAAACGCCGCAGCATCGAACACGCTCTCTTTAAGTACCACCATGGGGGTGGTCGGATATGGGCCAGCGGTGGGACTCGAACCCACAACCCCCGCATTACGAATGCGGCGCTCTGCCAATTGAAGCTACGCTGGCAAGCTAATCCGGGCCAATTATGCCCGAATCTACTAAGGATACCAAAAAAATGACTGAGGGCAAGCCCGACAAGGCTATCTATATTTTCCGGGGTGTACACCACCGCCGAACCGCCCCGATCTGCGCAGCAGGACACACCGAGATGCCCCATATTCCGGCTGAAGCCGGTACTACGAAAGATGTAGGTCAGGGCGAGCCCTGACGTCAGCCATATCCGTCAGGGCTACTGCGCGGCTGACTTGCTGCCGTCCGGCGAGCCGGCGATGGGATAGCCTTTCGGCAGCGGCCGAGCGGCCACGGAGAAACCTTCGTGGTAGAGCGATTTCTTCAGCGTGCGGAAGGCCCCGAAACTGTCGGGGTACGTCCAAATGCTGATCGTGTCCCGGCCCGGCCGTAGCTTCGACAGGGCGCGACGGAATTCAGAACCCTCGGCCAATGCCTCCTCGACCGGGTCTCCCAGTCGGCTCGACGTGGGAACGAGCGTCCAGCGCTGAAGCCGCACAAAGCTGCCGCTCCGTCCGGTGGCCCTGGCCATCTCGGGCGTCGTGTCGTAACGTCGCATCGTGTACTTCATCCGAAACCCGCCTATCGGCCCGACGGTGCCGGTGATTTCCCTCTGGTTCAGCAGCCGGTAGGTTTTCCGCCGGAAGTCGTCTTTTAGCTTGGCGGTCAACTCGTTGACCGGGATCGGTTGGATCCGCCCGCCGAGCAGTTGGAAGTGGGCCTCGTCCCGGTCGACCGTCTTGCTCAGCGGTGTGGGGTAACTTTCCAGCACGGTCGGCGCGGTCTCGGCCGCCTCGACTTGCCGTCGCCGGCCGTCGAGCGATTCCAGCCGCAACTCCAGTTCCGACACGCTTTGATTCAGATCGAACTGGTCCCGCGATTCGGCGTCCATCTGCTGGCGTCGCGACTTGATCTGCTGGTCCAAGTCGGCCCTATACAACGCCGCCAGATCGCGTTGCCGCTTCCGGACGATCGTTTCCAACTTGACGGTCTCTACCTGTTCAGCAACCGCCAACACGTCGTCATGGACCGACTTCTCCGTGGCCGCCTCACCGGCCAACTTCTCCTCCAATGCGGATGGAACCTGCTGCGTCGGCCCCGGGATCGCCGCTACCGGCGCGTTCTTCAGACGCACCCCGACCACCATCACCAGAATCACCAGGATCCCCACCATGTTGGCCACGATGTCCAGGAACGAATCGTGGTCGGGGGCGTCAGCTTCAGTTCGAGTAGGTCGAGGCATGGGGGGAATGACGAAGCACGAATGACGAATGACGAAGTGTCGCCGATGACATTTCTTCATTCGTGCTTCTTCATTTTCTCCTCACTTTCAGTCCGCTTCCGTCGAGTAGTGCTTGTAGTTCTGTGAAACGGTGCTCGGCGTCGGGGGCGATGCGGACGTTGAGGATCGGCTGCCAATGCATGGCGCGGCCGGCGATCCCCCAACTCTCGATCTGCTCCCAAACGGCCGAGACAAATTCGTCGATCGAATCCTCGGTCTGCGGGCCCAGGGCAATCGTCGCCCTGCGGCGAGCGCCCCGCTCGGACAAAATCTCCAACCGGTCGGCGTGGCACTCGACGCGGATCGGCTGCTCCAGCGGGACCGAGCCGGCGGCCGCGCCGGGCAACGCCCAACCCTCGCCGCGATTGTCCGCCAGACTCTTCGCCTGCGGTGCCGGTTGACCTGTCTTGGCGGCCGCGTTGTGAGGAATCCACTCGCCCGGGCGCATCGCAGTCCCGGGGGTGCCGCCCGGCGGTTGTTCTCGCGGAGGCCGACCGGCGACCGTCCCCTCACGCCACGGCGTCTCGCCGCCCGGACTGCCGATCTGTCCGCCGCTGTCATTTCGCTCGTCTGCCCCGGTCTGACCAGCCTGTCCGTCCGGGGCGGTCGCACCGCCCTGTGCGACACCCCCGCCTTGCGAGGCTTCCCCGCCTTGCCCGGCATCCCCGCCTTGCGAGGCATCCCCGCCTCGTCCGGCACCTCCGCCGAACGTTTCCGACTTCCCGCCTCGCGACGAACCGCCCGGATTGCCACCGTGGGAACCGCCGTACGGAACCGCGCCACCCGGGCCCGCCGTGACCGTGAACCTCGGTCGCTCGCGGCTCTTACGGTAGAGACTCGGGGCGATGGCCGCCAATCGCTCCCGGTGAGCCCGCGCCGTCTCGACCGCCTGTTGTGCCACCGCTGCGATGCCCGGATCGGACGCGCCGAATTCGAGTTTCCAGTCTTCGCCGATCAACTCGTAGCCGAACTCCGATTTCCACGACTCCATCGCCTGCCGAGCCACCGAGTAGGCATGGATCCCGTCGGGCCGGACCAGCAGTAGCGGATAGGGCTCTTCGTCGCGTTGCGGATCAAACCCGCCGTGCATAAGCAGGTACTCGCGAATCGCCCGCAGCGCGGCCGCCAGCGGGTTACCCGGGCCCAACGGCTCGTCGAAATCCTCCGAGCGCAGCACAATCCCTTCCGGCTGCAACACGACGGCGTCGGCGCGGCACTCGATGTAGATCGGGCGGCGACTGGTCTGGTGCGGCCCGCGATACGGAATCACCGCGTAGCTGCGACGCCGCTCACCCGCCGCCCGGGCTGCCTCGTCCAGACGACGCCCCGCATCGACCACGGCCGCCTGGAGCCGCTGGACCTCAGCCAGGAGCTCGCCTCGCTGCTGCCCGCCGTCGTCCTGTTGACCGTCGAGTTCCTCCAGCGTACGCTTTGTCCGGACCAACTCCGCTCGGAGCCGTCGATAATCGTCTTCGATGTGCCCGAGCTTCAGCCGCTCCTCGGCCAGATCCCCTTCGGTCGCCTTGCGCGAGGCCTGCAATTGCTCGATCCGCCACTGGGCCATCTCCACGTTGTCCTGTAGCTCCTCCTGTCGCTCGGCGGCCTCGGCCTCGTTGCTGATTGCCTTGGTACGCGCGACCTCCTCGGCCTGGACGCGGGCCTCTCGGGCGACTACCACGAGCAGCAGAATCAGCGTTCCCATCGTGCAGATCAGCACTGCCAGGAACGGCAATAGCGATACGCGCACAACCGTCTGGCCGCGACTTCGGTGGTTTCGGATTGCTCGTCTCATGCCGCTCGTGGTGTCGATTCATTGGATTCGAGTTGAATGGCCGGTGTCCCGTTGGGGACCTCCGTGAGCCGGCCGTTGAGCAGATGGATGGTGGCCGCCAGACTGGTCACCGTCTGCTCGAAGTGCTGTGCGCCGGCGAGCGTCGTCAGGTTGCGGTTGAGCGTTTCCTCGAGCCCGGCCACCGTGCCGGCGGCGTCGACCGCCCGGCCGAGGACCTCGGCCTGCCGGTGCATCGACTCCTGAAGCGATCCCAGGGCTTGGACCTGCTCGGCGTGGGTTCGCTGTGTGCGGTCCCAATGCTGTTGGTTCTGCGCGACGGCCGTGGTAGCCGCGGTGGCAAGTTGTTCGGCGCCGGTCTGAAGCGTCTCCCCCAATGCGGCAGCCAGCGCGCCCTGCAACTGCTCACCGGCCGCGTCCGCCATGCCGGTCCAGCGTTTCCCGGCCGCGTCCATCGAGTGCTGCCAGAGGTCGGCCTGTTGGCGAACCAACTGCTCGGTCGCCTCGATCACCGCTTCAGCCATCCGGCGAACGGCCACCAGTTGCCCGTCGGGACTGGAGGAGACGTACTCGAATCGCCCCTCCAACTCGGCCGTTGCCCGGCGGTCGACCTCGTCCAACAGCCTGCCCTCCATCCCCTCGGTGAGGAACTGGGCAAACATCAACAGCAGCGTCAAGGCCAAGGCTAGTGCGGTTGTGTCGAAGGCAACGGCCAGTCCGCCGACGACCTTCAATGAGGACGCCTCCATGGCCTGGAAGTTCAGGTTGGCGATCGCAAGCGTCAACCCGGTTACCGTACCGAGGAAGCCAAGCATCGGGATCGCCCAGATGATCACCCGCACCAGCGCATAGCCGGAGTGCATTCGGGCGGCATCGACGTCGGCGAGGTACTTCGAGTGGTCGTCGAGCTTCTCGGCCGAGCCGAGTCGGCGCACGTGCTCGATCGCTTCGCGGAGCCTGCCGAACAGGTAGTCGCCCTTTTGGTGCCGGGGTAGCCCGTCGAGCCGGCGTAACAGAACGTCGCACTCCTCGGCCGGTCGGCCGGTTCGCGACGGCGGCCCCAGCAGCGTCTGCGACACTCTCGGGCGCTGGGCCAAGACGTCGACCATCTTGAGCACCAGGGCGGCCAGTCCGACGAAGAACATGGCCACCGTGACGTATTCGACCGGGTGGCTGGCACAGTATCGTTGCACGAGCCAATGGCTCAGCAGACCAATTTCAATCAGCCAGTAGAACCCGACCGTGGCCAAGCCGCCCCAAAAAATGGGCGACTTAGCAATGGTTTGGGATAGCGAAGGCTTCGACAAGGCCTGGTTCCTCCGTGTAATTGCACCGCGTGGGGGGGAAATGATTGGGGACCGGTAGCGGACGACACTACCGAGCCATCCTCAAAATCGGCCTATCCTGCTCATTTTATGAGTAGAATCCGATTAACCGGCAAAGTTTGCCAAAGTGCGACGGGCCGACTGGCCGATTACTGCAACTGCCCCAGACGGGGAAGGTGGACGTCGTGTCCCGGCGAAGGGGGTCGGGACACATCGGGAGGGCTAAGCAAGACCGCGCCACAAGACCGGGTGCAGGGTCCGGTCGGCGCGGCGATGCTCGAATCAGATGAATGTTCCCAGGGGGGGAAACAGTCCGGCGCTGGCCTTCGGGTCGCCCGGACTGTTGTTTTTTCTTGACGGTGCTCCTCCCGGAACGCTCCCCCCGGAACGCAGTCCGGGGGCGTTGACCGAATTCACTCCCCACTATCCACTACCCACCATCCACTTCGCTGACAATCTCGCAACCCGGCAACAGTTTGCGAAGCTTCTCTACGCCGGCGTCGGTGACGTCGGTGCGGGTGACGTGGATCGTTTTGAGCTTGGTGAGCGGCTTCAGGGCGTCGAGCCCGGCGTCGGTGATTTGGGTGCGGCCGAGATGGAGGAACGTTAGCTCGGTCAACGTGGCAAGCTGTGGCAGGCCGGCGTCGGAGACGGTCGTGTTGTCGACGTTCAACCACGTCAACTGCTTCATGCCGGCAAGGTGTTCCATGCCGGCGTCGGTAACGCGAGTGGTCCAGAGGTTCAGCCACCAGAGTTTGGGTAGTTTCGCGAGGTGTTCCATGCCGGCGTCGCCGACGGGCGTTTCGCTGAGGTCCATCTCCTGGAGGTTCGTGGCGGCGGCAAGATGTTGCAGGCCCGCATCGGAGACTTTCGTGCCACGCAGGCGCAGCTTCCGCAACTTGGGCAACGCGGCGAGGTGTTCCATTCCGGCGTCGGTCACGGGCGTTCGCGTCAGATAGATCTCTTCGAGCCGGTCCAATGGCTTAAGTTGTTCGAGCCCGGCGTCGGTCACTTGCGTATCGTCGAGCCCGAGGGCTTTGAGTTTCGTTAGTTGGCGGAGGTGCTGTAGCGTGGCGTCGCCGATCGTCTTGCCCGAGAACTTCAGGTTCTTCAATTCGACCAGACCGGCAAGGTGTGATGTACCGGCGTCGGTAACCTGTGTGCCGCGCAGATCCAGCAGCGTCAGGCCGGTGCAGTCCTTCAGGTGGGCCAGGCCGTCGTCGCCGATTGCGGTGCCGCTGAGATGAAGCTGTTCGAGTGCCGGCAGCCGTTGCACGTGGGCCAGATCGGCGTCGCTTACCTCGCAGTTGGTCAGGGCGACCGAGGTGACGTTCTCCTTGGCGTCGCCTTTGAGCGTAGCACCGAGATCCGTCAACGCGGCGACCGGATCGCCATCGTTGTCACCGTCGGACGCGGAAGGATCGGCGCAGCCGGCAAGGGCCGCGGCGACGGTCAAGAGGATGGTGCAGTAGAGCAAGCGTTTCATTATTGTCTCCGGGATGTGGTGCAAGATCCGTGGATTCGTTCCTTCAGCGGTCGGTGACGTGAAAACGACCCCAACGGGGTCCGACAGCGAAGCCCGGGGTCGCGCAGCGCACCCTGGGTCGGGGCCCGGGCGACGAAGCGAACGCTGAAAGCGTTCTACAGGGCGCCACGCGGTTGTGCAACCCCGTTGGGGTCGATGTGATCCTGCTCGACCGTCACTTGTGTTTCGCCACCGCCGCGGCTAGAATCCGGCCGGTCGCAAGAGATGCCCTAAGGGGAAATGACGAAGCACGAATGACGAATGACGAAACGACGCACTCCTACTTCGTCA
>JABMRB010000816.1 GCA_013202865.1 Candidatus Nealsoniibacteriota bacterium
CGGGAGTCGAGAAGCGATCCAGCAACGGCGTTGAGCCGGCCACTCCCATGTTGGCCAGCAGTCGCGTCAGGAGGAAACTGGTGCGGCGAAAGGTCCGCTTGAGGTTGTGCGGCGTCTTGCTGGTGCCGTAGGGCGGAAGTTGACAGAAGACGACGTTCGCGTCTTTGACCTTGGCCAACACGCCGTTGCCAATGGCAGTGTCTCCAGACACCAGGGGCAACTCACGTGGTGCAGGATTGTGAACATCCGCCGGGCCAACTCCTGCCAGCAACGATTCCACGCCGAACGGCTCGAAGTAGCTTGCGATGTGCTCTTCGCTGTTCATCACGACTTCCATCGGCAGCAACGCGTTGGCCTCCTGTTGGTCGAGCCCGACGGCCAGCACATGCCCGCCGGCTTCGAGCCAGTCGGCGATGGCGGCGGCATCGGCGGCCAGTTCCCTTGCGGCACCGCGTCCCACCACAAGGACCTGATCGGTAGTCAGTTTGCCGCGCCGGTAAGAACTGAAGGAGACGCCCGTGGATTCGATATGACTCTTCCCAGCGGGGCCCCCCACGTAGACGGCCTTGCGTCGGGGCGATGGTTGCCACGTCGAGACATAATCGAGCAGATTGCGAGCCAGCGTCTCGGCCGCCGGGTCGCTCTCGGTCCGGCCCGTCACGTCCATCTGGCAGAACAGCACCATCCCCTTGCCCTCGCGGTACTCCATCAACGAGCTGTATTGAAGGCTGTAGCCGCCGTCGAGAATGGGCAGGAAATCGCCGCACGGCGGTTTCTCGATCAACACGGAGGCCACGTTGCCTCGGTTGCCGCATCGCCACAACCGGCTGACCGGGATGCCGCACCACCGGACCGTTGGCGCGTAATTGAACTCGGGACTCAGCTTGTACTCCAGGCGGCGCGGCGTGATCGTCGCCTCCCCGCGCCAATTGCGCAAGTGTTCGTCGTTGATCCCGGCTAGAGCCGGATGATCGGGCACCCGCTTGAAGACTCGCCTGAGGCCGTACGTTGCCACACGGAACCCGAACCGCTGCTGAAGCACATCCGGAGTCTGCTCGAACACGAGAACCTTCAACCCATCTCGCACGCGCGAGACATCCGGTGCCGGCCCGTTGATCGTCAGCGCGTTCTTCCCCACGATCAGCGCGTCGTACGCCGACAGGTCGGCCTCCGAGCCCACGTCACGATACCGGACGCCCATCCGATCCAATAGGCGGCTCGCCTTACCCTGAGGATCGAACAGCGCGATCTTGGCATCCGTCCGGGGAGGCGCTGGGCGCGGCAGGACGTTGACCGACAAGGAACTCTCCTGTGTCTGGCCCGAGCCGAACCGGAAGGTGGCGCTGAGTTGGTATGTGCCCGAAGCCAGTCCGACTGGCAGTTGGAACCGCAACGGGATGCGATTCTGCTGTCCCGTCGCCACAGTAATCTTCCTGGCGCCGGCGACGGACTGCGGAAGGCCAAACGACCACTCGCAGTCGCACGTCACGGTCTCTCGGCTATTGTTGATCACGATGAGCTGTTTCTCGACGGTTTCGCCGGGGCAGAAATCGTGGTCCTGGCTCGTGAAGGCACCCGGCTTGCCGGCGATGTAGGCGAGTAGTGGCCCGTTGTTGCGAACCAGGGCCTCGGCGGCGACCGTGGGTATCCAGTCGGAGCGCTGGAAGGCCAGGTCCATCCTCTCGTAGCGGTCTTCGACGTAGTCCGGGCTGAAGCCGGGACGCTGGAGGCTCCGCCAATTCACTTCAAACTCGTTGCGGCCCTTGTCCACGCCGTCGCGCAGCGTCCAGTAGTGCCCGTGGTTCCAGGGAGAGTTGGCCGACATTCCCCACGCCCGAAAGGCGGGCCAGTTGTTTGAAAAGTACATGGCATAGACTGGATATCGTTCTTTGAAATCGCTGGAACCAACGGGATGGGGATAGTCCCAACGATGCCAGACGTTGCCGGAGCGGAACTGCTCGGCCTCCCAACGGAGGTTTCTCTTCTCCTGCTCGCTGATCCGATACGCCCGGTCGCCGATGAACTGCGCATTCCACTCGGCCATGCAGAACTCCCACGGCACCGGGGCGCTGCCAAACTCCCGGTTGCCCTGATACCAACCTCGGTACATCGTCCAGTCCCACGGCATGGGCACGCTGTACTCGCACGTGAAAAGCGGCTTCACGCCCTTGGTCGACCAATGCTCGAACCAATCGGACATTTCCTGGACGGGGACGAAGTTCGCGTAGAAATTGACCACGTGCATGGGGCCCAGGTTGCCGGAGGCGTGGTGGTAGACGATACGGCTGGAGTCGAGCCCCTTGATGATCGCCTCGGCCCGCCGGGCAAGCTTCACGTTTCTGGCCGACCACTCGCTACGGCGAGCCTGAATCCCGTCGATCATATCGGGATTCATGTCCTCGCCGTAGCCGGTGGCATTGTGGCTGGTCGAGTAGGCAACGACCGACGGGTGATTCTGCGCCACGCGCACGTAGAACGCCGCGTGCCGGGCGTAACCGTTACTGCGGTCAGCATCGTCGTGGTCCCACTCGTAGTGGCCGAAGTGCGGCTGGGAGAAGGCAACAAGCATCCCCACGTCGTCCGCGGCTCGGAGGATCTCCTCGAAACTCAAATGGGACCCCGGCTGGCAGCCGTAGTTGTGCGTGTAGACGAAGTTGATCCCGAAGCTCTTCAGTCGCAGCATACTTTCTCGGGCCGCGTCGTAGTTGGCCCATGCCGCGCCGACCTGGGCGTTGTCCAGGGGAACCGACGAGAGGAAGATGCGAGTGCCGTTGAGATAGAAGTCTCGGCCGTCGATCCAGAACTCTCGGAATCCGAAACGCACGGCAACGGCGGCGTCCAGCACGTCTCCCCCGGCCTCTTCTAGCGAAAGGTGCAGGTGGTACATGTTCTCGGGCGTGTGGACATCCCAAAGCTCTTCCGGTCTCCACGGCTTCGTAAGTGTGATGCGACTATCCGCCAACTCGTCCGCCTGAAAGGGCGCGCTGACGAATTCCCGGACCGTGCGTTTTCCGTCTGTAATGTCGGCCTTCAGGACGTATCGTGAATTGCCCGCAAGGCCTTCCAACGCCACATCGAGGCTAATTTGTCCCTGACGCACCGACGTATCCACCTTCACGTCGCCAATCCGCGCACTCCGAGGCGCACTCGCCAGGTAGACGTCACCGCACAGGCCGCGTCTTGCCACGCGGCCTTTGATCTCTTTGGCTGAGGCCGTGTCGCTGTAGGAGAGCATGACTCCCTTCAGAGGCATGGCCACCACGAGCATGCTAAGAACGTGCTTGTCGCCCGGCCGGCAGCCGGAAGTCAGATCCACCTCGCCTGAAGGGAATCGTATTTCGCCGGCCCTCTTGCCGTCGATATACACCGCAGCAAACGAATTGACGTACTGAGCGTGCAGGACGATCCGTCGGCCGGCCCATCCTGCCGGCACCGTGATCTCCCGCTGATACCAGGCCGCGGTGATGCCGCGGGTACCTTCGTCCTTCCAACTCGGATGCGCATAGACCGTCTGGCAGTCCTTCTGCATGTAGTCGGTGATTCCCGGCCAGCAGCCGGGGACCTTGAAGTGGCCCCATCGGTTTTCGGGCACGGCTTCCGAGTCGGCACGTGCCGGTTGCCAGCGCCATAGGCCGTTGATGCAAATCCGCTGGCGCGTCTCGGTGGACTCGCGATACGCGTCCTCGAAACCCCACACGGCCTCCACGCCCTCGGGCAGCCCGATCACCGCGTCCTCTCCAGCGGCTACCCCTTGCCACAGGCCGAAGACAAGGGCTGCCAAGACGCCCGCCGCAATCGCAAACTCCTTGGATACTGCACGCATCGGATGACTCCTTTGGCCCGACTCGAGTGGTTCACTCTGCTATTTCTTCCGGACGCAGTAGACGTTCTTCATTCCCACCAGGAACATCCTGCCGTCGGTCGTCGGTGTGGGACAGGCGTAGCCACCGCCCGGTCGGCCCGCGAAACTGCGGCCAGTTTTCGGCTCGGCTCCGGGCTGCTTCGCCGAGGAGGAGTGCAAGAAGAATTGACAAGAAAAGGCCGATCCGCAATGCCTGCATGGCTCGCTCCTCTGCATCGTATTGACTGTGCAGCGGCATAGGGTGCTTCGTTGACCCCGACGTCGACTTGCGGCACGCCGCCATTCTCGTGCCTGCCGCCCCTTTTTGCAAGCCTTCCACCAAAATCGCGGTCCCCGGTGTATTTTCGTGGGGGAGAAGGTAGAATGTTGTGCTGTGTGCCCTCGGGCCGACAGACAACCTTGAGATTGAAAGGAAGAGACCATGCCGCGCATCATTTCCTCGCTCTGTGTGCTGACCGTTATTGCCTCCTCGACAATGGCTGCCGAGTCCGATTGGCCCGGCTGGCTGGGACCGAACCGCGACGGGAAATCGCCCGACACCGGGCTGCTGAAGCAATGGCCGGCCGAGGGTCCAAAGCTGCTCTGGAAGGTCGACGGCATCGGTGTCGGCTTCTCCAGCGTTGCCGTTACCGCAGGCAAGGTTTACATCACCGGCGACCGCGACGACAAGTTGATGATCTCCACCTTCGATCTCAACGGCAAGCCGCTATGGAACACCGAACACGGCCGGTCTCGCGGCGGGCCCGACGGTTCCCGCGCCACATCGGTGATCGACGACGGGAATCTCTACCTCATGGGTGGCCACGGGACGGTCGGCTGTTATGATGCTGCCAGCGGCCGGCAGAAGTGGTCTCACACGGCGAAAGAGTTCGGCGGATCTCCGGGCGGATGGGGATATGCCGAGTCCGTTCTGATCTACAAGAATACGGCTATCTTCAAGCCCGGCGGCAAGAACTGCATCGTCGCCCTGGACAAGACCAACGGCGAAACCCTCTGGAAGAGCACCGGCTTCGAGGCCGGGCCGGAGTATAGCTCTTGCATCGCCGTGACCTTCCAGGGCCAGCCGATGATTGTGACCGGGACCAACCGAGGGATTGTTGCCGTCGATGCCGACAACGGCAAGCTGCTCTGGTCAAACGACTTCTCGGCAGACAACACGGCCAACTGCCCGACCCCCGCGTACGCCGATGGCCACGTCTTCTGGGCCAACGGTTACGGCCGAGGCGGTGTCTGCCTGAAGCTGGGCAAACAGGGCGGAAAGGTCACGGCCGACGTCGCCTGGACCACCCGGGACATGGTCTGCCACCACGGCGGCTACGTGATCCACGAGGGCCACATCTACGGCAACCACGACGGCAGTTGGGTCTGCCTCGACCTCGTGACCGGCGAGAAGAAGTGGAACGAACGGGCCGTAGGAAAGGGCTCGCTCTGTTTTGCCGACGGCATGTTGTACCTGTTC
>JABMRB010000817.1 GCA_013202865.1 Candidatus Nealsoniibacteriota bacterium
AAGGTGGCGTTGCCCAGATTGCTGCCCGGGTCACTGAGGATCAGGTCACCGGAGCCGGTCTTGGCGATCGTCGCCGCCGTGTTGCCGCCGTCGAGCGGTCCGAGGCTGGTGGCGGTCGTCGTGTTGAAGCCGACCCTCGTGGCGTTCGGATCGATCGTCGTGGAGGTGAAGCTGATGCCGTTCAGACCCGTGGTGGTGAGAATGCCGTTGTTAATTGTCAGGCTCTTGAAGCCCAGTCCGCTGAGGCTCTGCGATTCGAGGGCCGAATTGGCATCCACCGTCACGTCGACGTCGGACACGTCCGGGGCAGTCCGCTCCGCGAACATCTGCACGACGTCGGCGACCGACAGGGCCTCATCGTAGATGAGGAATTCGTCGTACAAGCCCTCGAACTCCCGGTTGCTGTTCCAGGCCGCGATCTGGGCCGGACCGATGTTGAGCGTACGGTCGTTGGTGTGCGTGCGTACCACGCTCTGTTGACCGTCGAAGTAGTACGTCCGTGTCTTCTCAACGCCGTCGTACACGACCGCCAGGTGGTGCCACTCTCCCACGTCCGTCAGTACGGCAATGCCGTCTGCATCGTTGGGGCCGGCCCCGTTCACGGACATACCGGGCGTTCCGCTGTTGCGGATCAGGAAGTGGACGTCGCCGCCGCCCCAACTGTCGTTGTGCCAGACGGAATCCATGTTGTCCGGCGGGAACTTGCCCATCTTGACCCAAACGGCATACGAGGCCGACTCGACGCCCGTGGCGATCTGTGCGACGTCCACAAAGTCGTCCGTGCCGTCGAACGAGCCGGCGTTGCCGATCAGGCCGGAGACAATCGCCGCATCGCCGCTGAGCGTGCCGTCACCGACGGCTCCTGCCGTGCCGTCGTTGACGACCGTGGCGCCGACAACGTTGTCGAAGGACCAGTAGGCCAGCGGATTGTCCGGGTTGGTGCCCGTGCCCGGGGCGCCAATGACATCGGACACGACCAGCGTGCCGCCGGCCAGCGTGGCCTTCTTGGACCCACCCCAACTCCCCGGAGTGGCCATCTTGAGGGTGCCGCCTCCGGCAACCCAGGTGGCGTCCTCCAGGCCGATATTGGTTTCCGTCAGCGACAGCATACCCGAGCCGACCTTGGAGACGGCCACTTGGTGCCCGGCGCCGGCGCCGCTGATGACGCCCAGATCGACGTCGGCGTCGACGTCGAAGCCGACCGCCGTGGCCGTGCCGGGAATCGTGGTCGCATCGAAGCTGACCGAGCCGCGGGTGCGAAGCACGCCCGCGTTGATCGTCAGCGGCCCGCCGGCGACGGCCGTTTGGGCCGTGATGCCCGCGGTGCCGGCGGTCTCCGGCAAGGTCGTCGAACTGAAACTCACGCCGCCGGGTGCGCCGGTGACCGTTGCGACGCCTTCCTGCAAGGTGAGAGCACCCAGGGTGGCGGTGAAGTCGGTGAGGGCGTTGAGCGTCGAGTCGGCCTCGACCGTGTAGTTGCGGTCGGGCAAGCTCAGCGCCGCGATCTCGCCGCGGTACTCGGTATCCAGGCCGTACTTCTGGTCGAGATAGATACCGATCCCGTTAATCTCCTCCTCGGTCAACACGCCCTCGAAGATCAGGACCTCGGCGATCTGGGAGTTGGAGGTCTCGCCGTTATCCCTCCAGCCGCCCAGGGCCAACCGGTCCATCCTGTAATTGGTGGCATGCGACCCCGTGCCGTCGGTCACGATGTTGACGCCGTTGTCCCAGAGGCTCGCCCTCGGGTCGGCGTCGTTGGTGATCGTCCCGGCGTGCAAGTGCCAATCGGTGTCGGTGACTGTGCCGTTATAAATCCAGCCTTCAGCATGCCACTCGTTGACTCCGTTGCCGTGGTAGCCGAAGAGCCAGTTACGGTCCATCGAGCCGAAGATGCGTTCGTTGTCGCCGCCGGTGTACCGGGAGACGGTCATCATCGTGTACCCTTCGAGGGCACTGAAGTTATGGAACGTGGAAAGGACATCGTTGGTAAAGGTCACCAC
>JABMRB010000818.1 GCA_013202865.1 Candidatus Nealsoniibacteriota bacterium
GGCGAAGAAACGTCCATGGCCGCGATTGCCCGACGACGCCGGTCGCAAGTCGGGCCGATCGTTGCCGGCGGCGTCATCGCGGCGCTCGTGGTCGGCGGCCTGATCCTCTGGGCGCTGAACTCCGACAGGCCGCCCGACGACGGCAAAGACGTCGCGCAGCAAGGCAACCGCACCGCGCCGCCAATCACCGACGAAGGTCTCGGCGACGCGACGCCGCTGGTCCGCGTCGATACACCGCCGGACGACGTACCGCCGCCGACCGATCCGGGCGATACACCACCTGACGGCGACGACTCGCCAACGGAACCTGCCGACCCGCCGGATCCGCCGGAAGACGACCCGACGCAAGATCCGCCCGAGACGACTCCCCCTGAGAACGCAACCGAGCCCGAGCTACAGCCACGGCAACCGTTGCCCTCGGCCACCGCGCAGGCGGCGGTGACCGGGCAGCTTGACGAGATCTACAAGTTCGCCGAGGTCAAGACTCCGGCAGAGAAACTCGCGTTGGCCGGGCAATTGCTGAAGTTGGCCGGCGAGGCACGCGAAACCCCGGCCGAGCAGTTCGTCCTGTTGCGTAAAGCGATAGACCTGGCCGCGGCCGGCGGTGACACGGCCTTGATGCTCGATGCGGTCGATGCGATCGGGGCCGGCTTCGAGGTCGACGCCTTGGCCGTCAAACACAAATTCCTTCCGCAGGTGGCCAAGGCCGCCACCGACGCGGAGAAGATCGGTCCGCTGGCCGAAGGCTCGCTGGCCGTGGTCGACGAGGCGTTGGCCTGCCATCGCTACGACGTGGCGCTTTCGGTCATCGAAGCGGCCTACCGCGCCTGTCAACGCGCCGAGGGCCGGGACTATCGCAAGCGGATCTACGACCGCCGCAAGGAAGTACAGAAGTTGCACGCGACGTGGCAGCAGTTCCAGGAGGCCTTGGCCACACTGAAGATCACACCCGACGACGCGGCCGCCAACCTGACGGTCGGCCGGTGGTACTGCTTCACGCTAGGCGATTGGCAACAGGCGTTGCCCCATTTCTCGAAGTGCAGCGACGCCGCCCTGAAGACCGCCGCCGCCCTCGAACTGGCCACGCCGTCCGACACTCCACAACAGGTCGCCGCCGGCGACGCCTGGTGGACCGCCGCCGACGGGGCCGCGGACGAAGCCAAGACCGCCCTATTGCACCGCGCCGGCCACTGGTACGAACAGGCCCGCCCCGCCGTCAAGTCCGTGTTGCTCAAAGGCAAGCTCGACCAGCGATTGGGAGAGATTGCGAAAGTCGCAGTCCTCACGCCACACGACACCGATCCAATCAGGTCCCGGCCGCCGTCGAATCGGACCTTGCCGGAGAACCTCGCGCGGGAAGCTGCGACTTGGGCGTCTTCGGAGTTCAATAGCAGGCACTTGTCAAAGTTTGCCGTCGACGGCATAATTGCACCTGCTGGCAGCGGAGAGGCCGATCGTGATGCGGCTTGGTGCGTAGCCAAGGAGCGGTCTGGGGGTAGGGTAGATTTTTCTCTTGAGTGGAAACAGCCCGTCGGCGTGTCCGAGATCATCTACTTCGGCCGCACTGCCTGGAAGCTGGACGAAGTGTGGAAGGACTACGAGGTCTATCTTGATGACGCCAGGGCCCCGGTAGTCAGGGGTACGTTCAAGATGATTCATGGTCCGCAGCGTATCACCTTCGCCAAGACGAGGCTCAGGAGGATCACCATCAAGTTTCTCAGTTCGTACGGCGGTTTGAGTCCGGGCGCCGCCGAAATCATGGTCTTCAGCGAAAACCCCTCGCAGGAAGAACTGGCCAAGCTGACCGCCCAACCGGGCGGGGGCACCGCAAACGGAGGTTTCACGCCCCACTTGCGCGATCCAATCAAGCCTCCGCCCGCCGACACGGGAACGACCGGCAGGCCCTCGCCAATTGGCAGCCAACCGTTGATCCCGCCGACAAGCCGCGTGACGCGCCCAAGAACGAACAAGCCCTGGGACTCATCAACGGCAGAGTTCCTGGGAGCGTTGCAGGGACATACACACTGGGTTTCCAGGGCCGCGTTCAGCCCGGATGGTACGGCCATAGTCTCGGCGAGCGTAGACAAGACGGTGAAGTTCTGGGACGTCGCTACGGGAGTATCTCGCGCAACCTTGCCGCCGTTCAAAGACCAACTTTGGTCTCTTGCGCTGGCCCCCAACGGCTCCATGCTGGCCGTGTCCGGCCGGTACCCCACCATCACCATTTGGGACACTGCGACAGGTCTGAAGCGAGGAGAATTGCTCGGGCACACTGAGCGAGTAGTGTCGCTCGCCTTCAGCCCGAAGCGTTCGCTCCTGGCCTCCGGTAGCTGGGACAAATCCGTCAGGGTGTGGGACATCAATGCCGGAAGGTTGCTGTGGACGTTGGAAGGACACACCGACAAGGTGGAGGCGGTCGCCTTCAGCCGCGATGGCTCGGTCCTGGCGTCCGGTAGTTCGGACAAGTCGGTCAGACTGTGGAACGTGGCGACCGGAAAGCTCCGCAGTACTCTCGACGGGCATGAAGGACCCGTTTCGTGCGTAGCATTCAGCCCGGAAGGCTCGCTCTTGGCTTCGGGAAGCCACGACAGAACAGTTATGGTCCGGAACACTACCACTTCCAAGTTGCAGCAGACGCTGCGCGGGCACACAAGTTTGGTGACGACCCTGGCCTTCGGTCCCAGCGGGTCGGTTTTGGCGTCGGGAAGCAAGGACACGACGGTGAAGTTGTGGGACCCGACCAGCGGAGAGCTTCAACGAACATTGACCGGGCACACAGGGGAGGTCTTGTGTTTGGCCTTCAGTTCAGACGGCACCACCTTGGCCTCAGGAAGTACTGACCAGACGCTCAGACTCTGGGGAACCGATCCCAAGAAGCAATCCTCAACGGCGCCGCCGGCGAAGACTACGGAGCCCAGCAAGACTCCCACGCGCCGCAAGCCGCTGGTGAGCGGGCGCGTGGCGACGGGGCAGTTTTTGGGGATGATCAAGGCACACGACGGCCGCGTCGACTTCCTCGCCTTCAGCCCGGACGGCTCGACGCTGGCCACCGGCGGCGTCGACCACTTAGTAAAACTCTGGGACACCGCCGGGGCCCAGTTGCGACGCACGCTGACGGGCCATACCAATGGTGTGCAATACCTGGCGTTTAGTCCGGACGGTTCCTTGCTGGCCTCCGCCAGTTTCGACAAGTCCGTAATCGTTTGGGACGTGGCCAGCGGCGAACCGAAGACGACGCTGGGGGGCCACGTGAATGCAGCCGAAAGCGTTGCCTTCAGCCCGGATGGTTCGAAATTCGCTTCTTGCGATCTCCAGAAAGTACGGATCTGGCCGGTTCCCTCTTTCAAACGCCCTCGGACGCTGAAGCTTCATGAGCACCAGATCGATTCCATCGCGTTCAGCCCCGACGGCTCGACGCTGGCTTCAGGCGGCGTGAAGATGCTGGTGAAACTGACTGACGTTTCTACCGGAGAGATTCGCCACACGCTCGCCGGGCACCAGGGCAGGGTCCGAATGGTCGCCTTCAGCCCCGATGGCACTCTGCTTGCCTCGTGTGCTGTAGAAAACACCGTGAAGCTCTGGGACGTCGCCACCGGCAAGCTTCGCCGAACGCTTGTCGGCCATGCGGATTCGGTCTACTGCATCGCGTTCAGCCCCGATGGCTCCACGTTGGCCTCCGGCAGTCAAGACAAGACCGTGGCGCTTTGGGACGTAGCAAGCGGCAAACCGCTAGGCGCGCTGACGGGGCACACCAGCAGCGTGAACAGCATTGCCTTCAGCCCCGACGGCTCGCTATTGGCGTCAGGCAGTCACGACAAGACGGTGAGATTCTGGGGCGGCGTCAAACCTCGCGGGCGATAACGGGCTTGTTCGGCAGTTTTCGTGCCCCGGTTTCGCCCAAGACTTGCCCGACCGCTACGTTGCGTTACCCAGGGCGGCGCTGCGAGGCTACGCCGCTGCGCTTGCCCTGGGCTTCGATGCGAAACCGCGTTGCGGTAGAGGGGGCGATGCAATCGCCGGGCGTTTCGCGTTTGCTATGGGGGACGTTACCGGCGGAGCGAGCCGCCGGGTTTATCCCGGCGCCACGAAAGCGCGGGAGCAAGCCCCGCGGCTCGCTGTGTTGATCGCGGGCGGCCGGTCTACGCCGTAGGCGTTGAACAACAGAGCCCGGGGTCGCGCAGCGCACCCCGGGGAGGCGGGGCCCATGGATCACGCGAACCCTGAAAGGGTTCTACTATCCGCGGACGGTTGTGCAACCCTTTCAGGGTTGGATCGGGGGGCGTGTTGCGTTACCCAGGGTGGCGCTGCGCTTACCCTGGGCTACGATGTGAAACCGCGTTGCGGTAGAGCGAGCCGCCGGGTTTATCCCGGCGCCGGCTGCAACACCACAAAAGCCCGTCGATTGCATCGATGGGATCTGCTCCCCCGCAACGCAGTCCGGGGGCGATTCGCCCTGCGGTCTTCTCCCGGACCGCCATCCACCTGCGTGACAGCCCACCCATCGACCACTACAATACCTTCCGGTGACGACCGGTGACGGTCGCGACGATCTACACGCTCGATCCAACAGGAGGTCTGCCATGGCGGATAAAGTCAATCGGCGTCGTTTTCTAGAGGGGGCGGCCGCGGGCGGTGCGGGTCTGGCCGTGGCAACGCATATACAGGCCGCCGAACCGTCGGCCAACGAGAAGCTTGTCGTCGGCGTGATGGGCACAGGCGGTCGCGGCACGTCGCTGGCGAAGCAATTTCAGTCGCAGCCCAATACCGAAGTGGCTTACGTCTGCGGCGTCGACCAGAAACGGCTCACCGCCGCGGCCGCGGGCGTGGGCAAGATCGCCGGAAAGGCACCTAAGGCCGTCGGTGATTTTCGACGCATCCTCGACGACAAGTCGGTCGACGTGCTCGTCTGTGCCGCGCCCGACCACTGGCACGCCCCGGCCACGATCCTGGCCTGTGCGGCCGGCAAGCACGTTTACGTCGAGAAACCCTGCTGCCACAACCCCCGCGAAGGCGAGTTGCAAGTGGCTGCCGCACGGAAGTACCGGCGGGTCGTGCAGATGGGCACGCAGCGACGCAGCTACCCGGGCCTGATCGAAGCGGTCGCCAAGCTCCGCGACGGCGCGATCGGCCGGCTGCTGTTCGCCCGGGCGTGGTACAACAACCAGCGCGGCTCGATCGGCCACGGCAAAGAAATCGCCGTACCCGACGGGCTCGATTACGACCTGTGGCAAGGCCCGGCCCCGCGACGGCCCTTTCGCAGCAACACGTTGCACTACAACTGGCACTGGT
This sequence comes from Candidatus Nealsoniibacteriota bacterium, assembly GCA_013202865.1. Taxonomy (GTDB): domain Bacteria; phylum Planctomycetota; class Planctomycetia; order Pirellulales; family Thermoguttaceae; genus JABMRB01. The sequence goes on from JABMRB010000818.1 coordinate 5,290, forward strand.
TCTGGCACTGGGGCACCGGCGAGATCGGCAACAACGGCGTCCACGGCCTCGACATGGCACGCTGGGCCATGGACGTCGATTATCCCACGCGGGTAACCTCCGCCGGCGGGCTCTACTACTTCGACGACGACCAGGAGACGCCCGACTCGCAAGTCGTCACGTACGAGTTCGGCGACAAGCTGATCACCTGGGAGTGTCGCAACTGGCACCGTCGCGGTTTCGAGGGCACGATGTTCGGCGCAGCCATCTACGGCGACCAAGGCAGCCTGATCATGGGCAGCAACGACTACAAGATCTACGACCGCGCCGACAAGCTCGTCGAAGAATCCCCCGGCCGCGGCAGCGACGCGGCGCACATCGGCAACTTCCTGGCGGCGGTCCGCAATGGCCCATCGCCGAACGCCGAGATCGAAATCGGCTACAAGAGCACGTTGCTATGTCATCTCGGTTCCATCGCTCACCGCACGGGGCATACGCTAAACTGCGACCCGGCCACCGGGCGAATTAAGGATGATAAGATGGCGATGGGGCTGTGGGGGCGGGAGTATGAACCGGGCTGGGAGCCGGAGGTGTAGAGGAATCAAGTGACAGAGGGGCAGGGGGACGGGATCGCAACCACATACGAGCGAATAGACGAGCCAAGCCCAACCGGTCCTCACTGGCCGCCACAAGGCGAACCCCTTCGGTTGGTAACGTGTCCTTCCTTGGTTCGTCAAGGGCGTGCGAGATTTGTGTAACCATTGAAAACAAGGGGGAAAAGCAGTGATTATTGGTCCAGAGTCTCCATTTCGTCAACTGCCCAGCATATTGGATGCGCGACAGGCTGCCTTTCTTGATGCAATTTGCTACTGCGTTGAAATGGCAGATTTGGCCCATCGCCGTCTGGCAGATGTTCTACTGACAGTGAGCAGAGAGTTCTCCCACGGTCCCCAGCCACCTGACCGTTCCGTCTTTGTCTCGTCATTCCTCGATGCTTGGTCAATCGTGGACGCCGTTCATCGACTTCGTGGACTCCTGGAGCAGATGCCCCAATTCAAGAGGGGCGGTTCCCCAACCTATCAGTTGTTCCGCCGCAAGAGTGACGCTGTTGAATCGCTCCGGAACATCGTCCAACATCTCCGAGGAGAAATCCAGGGCTTGGCAACGGGAAACTGGCCTGTGTTTGGCGTTATATCGTGGCTCGCCGTGCTTGACGAGGAGGAGGGGATAGTGAGTTCAGGTGTCATGGCAGCCGGGCGAATACTCCCGGGTTCGCGCGAGGCGATTAATCCGTGCAGCCATCACCCTCGTACACTTGTCGATCACGTCACGTTGGAGCACCAGTCCAATCGGCTCTCTCTCAGTGGCACGATGAAGGAGGTCAAGAAAATCGTAAGAGCAATCGAACCGAGCTTGAAGGAGCAGTTCTCCGGCCATGGGTCGGGCGGGGGTGATTTGCTGGTCTGCATCGAATGCCAACTTAAGCCCGACACGGAGGACCGAGACGTGTCAGATGATGCCGCTGCCTTGCCTTTCCCCGAGTAGGCTCGGCCATTTCAGAAGGGGATTTGGTGAGAGCATCGATGGAGAATCGGGGGGCACGATACCGATTTCCGACGAGCTGCGGAGGAAAACCAGTATGGTGCCCCAAACCCTCGTCAGATTTCCCAACGGCATTTCGCGACCACCGACTGTCCGTTGCTTCTTGTCGTTTGTCCACGTCCCGACTAGAATTAGCGGCACTGCCATTCGTGCCTGTCCTTGTTTCCCCTCTCAGACAACTTGCCAAGAATGCTAAATGTTGGTAATCTCCTCCACATGCCTAAACGACTCACTACACAGGATTTCATCAGCCGCGCCAGAACGTTGCACGGCGATAGGTATGACTACTCGAAGACCGTCTATGTAAGTTCAGACACAAGAGTCACAATCGTCTGTCCCAAACATGGAGAATACGAGCAGTTCCCGCACAATCACCTCAAAGGCTGTGGCTGCAATGCGTGCGGGGTTATCCGCACAACCCGGCAACTGTCCAGCAACTCGTCTGCGTTCACAACCAAAGCACGCGAGAGACACAGCGACCGGTACGACTACGCCCGCGTCGAGTACACAAATAACCACACAGACGTAATCATCATCTGCAACCAGCACGGCAAGTTCTTGCAGACGCCGCAAAGCCATTTGCAGGGGAGTGGATGCCCGATTTGCGGACGCGTTACGCAAGCCGACAGTAGGCGGAGAACTACCGAGGAGTTTGTCCGTCAGGCCAAAGGAGTGCATGGTGACGTATACGACTATCGGTACACGGAATACACTGGCCGCACAGCCAATGTAACCGTCATTTGTCAGAAGCATGGGCGTTTTGAGCAAGAAGCCCGCAACCATTTGAAGGGACATGGTTGCGCCATGTGCGCGTCCCAAGTGCGCGGCAAGGCCTTAGTGAAAGATGCAAGCAAGTTTGTCGAGCAAGCAAAGCGGGTACACGGCAACAAATACGACTACTCAAAGGTCCGATACTTCAAGGCGAAAACTCACATCCTTATTACGTGTCCCAAGCATGGGGACTTCCAACAAACACCAGACTCGCACCTGTGCGGGGCGGGCTGTATTGCATGTAGTTACGAAGAGCGTGCCGAAGCGAAACGGAACACTACGGCGCAATTCATCGAGAAGGCCCGACAACGACACGATACTCGCTACGACTACTCGAAGGTTGACTACGTTGGGCAAGACGTGCCCATCGTGATTATTTGCCCCAAGGAAGAACATGGTGAATTCATACAGCTTCCGAAAACGCATCTCCGGGGTGCGGGGTGCCCAGAGTGCGTCAGCAAGCTGTTCTATCATTCAAAGGATGAGATCACGCTTTCATACGAACTACGGCATTTCCTTGGGGGATGTCCCATCTATTGTTAAAACTGCCGGTGGTCTCTTGGGAAGTTACGCTACC
>JABMRB010000819.1 GCA_013202865.1 Candidatus Nealsoniibacteriota bacterium
ATCCGCGAACGTTACGATCGGATCCTCGACGCAGAAGCGGCGGGAACACGCTGAGCGGATCTCAACAAAGCCGCGACCGGTGGTCGCGCCCGTTCGCCACGAGCGTTTTCCGTGCCAACAAGCGAGTTGCCGGGTTTCCTCGCGACACAGCAGCCGTTATAATGAGGGAGAGTGGGAATTCATCCGCCCCTTGCAACAACGATCACGCGGAGTGTGCCGATGTCCACAAGCGTCAAACAGACCGTCATTGAGATGATCGAGCGGCTCCCGGATGACGCTTCCGTGGAAGATATCATGGCAGAACTCTTTTTCCGCCGAAAGGTAGATGAAGGCCTCCGAGAGCTTGACGCAGGGAAAGGTGTTGACCATGAAGAAGCCAAACGGCAATTGGGGAAATGGTTAAACTGATCTGGTCGCGGCGTGCGCTGAAGGATCTGGATAACGCGTGCGAGTACATTGCGCGCGACTCTCAGAAGTACGCCTACTTGTTCGCAGAACGAGTTGTTGCTCTGGTCGAATCGATTCCGCGATATCCGCTGTTGGGCGCGGTCGTTCCCGAATACGCTCAGGAGGACCTTCGCGAGCGTTTGTTTCAGAACTATCGCATCGTCTATCGTGTAGCCTCGGATCGCATCGAGATCGTAACGATCACGCACGGGGCTCGGCTGTTGCCGGCGCTGCCTGGGAATTGAGCGGTGCGACCTCCGGTCGTAGCTTCACATAGGCCAGGCCGGAAGCCCTTGACTTTCTGAAAGACGGGGCCGCCGATCGGGCGGGCCGCCGAACTCAGGCCGAAAGACGTTCCTATGTCACAACTGGAACGGGACGTAGAAGACTACAGGATACGTCACGGATGAAGGTCGGTCGAGGCTAGTCACAAGTACTTCGCAAAGAGCTTCCCAGTTATTGCGAAGGATGACCTGCCCGGGCGATTGCTCCTGAAGATCGTCAAGGACGCGATCGGACAACTGGTGTAGATGCCGTGGTTCGTCGTGACCGCATTGCCGAGGTCTGCTTTCGATTGACCCGTGCATCCCCTCGATAGGACTCCTTAGATGACAACACACTCGACACGCCCGCTCTTCGCCGTCGCGATCCTGCTCGCCTATGCGCTGCCTGCCGCGGCGGCGGAGTTCTTCACGGCCGGCGACGGCGATGACGCCAATCCCGGGTCGCGGCAGCGGCCGTTTCGTACGATCACCAAAGCGGCCGACGTGGCGCAGCCGGGTGATACATGCACCATTCGTGCCGGCGTCTATCGCGAGACGGTGTGGCCGAAACGTCCCGGTACCGAGGACGCTCCGATTCGCTTTCGAGCATGGCCGGGCGACGTCGTTGTGCTCTCCGGCACCGAACCGGTTCGCAGCGACTGGACCGTGCATCGCGCAAAGATCTACAAGACTACCGTGCCGGCGGACTTCAGCCAACTGTTTGTCGACGGGCAGGTGATGATCGAGGCCCGCTGGCCCAATATGCGGTTCGACCAGCGGTTCGACAAGTCGATCTGGGCGGTCGCCGGCGAGGGTAGCAAGTACGGCACGATGGTCGATCCGGCCCTGGCCGAGACGGACGTCGATTGGACCGGCGCGGTGGCCACGCTCAACGTTGGCTCCTGGCAAACGTGGCGCCGGGTCGTCCGCAACCATCGCCCGGGCGCCGACCGGTTCGACTACGATCGCGATCTGGCCGGTCACGTCGCCTCGAAGCGGCGTTGGGCCGGGTTCGACCGCTACTACCTCTGCGGCAAGCTCGCGGCGCTGGACCGCTCCGGCGAGTGGCACCTCGACCGCGACACACATACGCTCTATCTATGGACGCCTGACGGCAGGGACCCGGCCGAGCATCGCGTCGAGGTCAAAGCCCGGGACTACGCGTTGGAGGCACGCGGTTGCGAACACATCGAGCTCGATGGCCTGCACTTCTTCGCCGCGACGTTTCGCTTCGACCGGTGCAACCATTGCACGATCGACGGTTGCCACCTGCGCCACCCCACGATCGCGGCCCGTCTGGAGCCCGCCCCGCCGACGTTCGTTCACGGCACGGACAACACGGTTCGCCATTGCAGCATCGTCTATGCCGACGGGCCGGCCATCACCATCCGCGGCGCGAACAACACGCTCGAGAACTGCCTGATCCACGACGTCGACTTCAACGGTCTGGGTCGCGGTCTGGCCGTCGACGTCACCGGCTCGGATACCTCGATCATCCGCCGTTGCACCGTCTTCAATATGGGCTCGTCCGAAGGGCTCCGTGTGCCCGTCCGCGGGCCCTCGATCGTCGAGTACAATCACGTCTATCGCGGCGGACTGGTGCAAAGCGACGGGGCCCTGATCCAATCGCACGGCATCCTGCTTGCCGGCACCGTGATCCGCTACAACTGGGTCCACGACCACGAAGCGTTGAACTTCGGCGGCAACGGAATCCGCGGCGACGATCTTACCCGCAACCTCCTGGTACACCACAACGTGGTGTGGAATTGCCGCGAGAAGGGGATCATCGTCAAAGGCGACCACAACCGCGTCTACAACAACACGTGCTTCGCCAACGAGAAGATCGACGTTCTCGCACCCAGCCGGCCCGAGCCGCTGAAGTCGTGGAACCCGAAGCAGCATCCGCACCTGTTGGACCAACAGAACGCCAACACGCAGATCGCCAACAACTGTGCCCCGGTCATCAGCGGTACGTTTTCCTGGCAGAAGGAGCCGGGCCCGCCGCTGGGACGCATGGAGAATAACTACACCGGTGCCCAACCGAAACTCGTCGATCCGGCCAAAATGGACTTCCGCCCACAAGCCGACTCGCCGCTGGTCGACGCCGGCCGACCGATCCCCGGCATTACCGACGGCCACCGCGGGGCGGCGCCGGACATCGGGGCCTACGAGCACGGCACGGAGCCCTGGATTCCCGGCTACCGTAATCGGTTGTGGGTCTCCGCGGCGAGCGCTCCGGCCGATGGAGAACTCACCGCGCGGGTGGCCTTGTTGATGCCGCCGCTCGAGCCGGTTCGGCTGGTCGTCAGCGTAGGCCAAACGGACGTTGTCGGCACGTTGCTTTTCACGCCGGAAAACTGGATGCAACCGCAAACTATCTCCCTCGGCCGGAAGCAGATGCCGCAAACGCTACGGTTCCATGCCACGCACCTCGGCAGCGCCGAAGTCACCGATCCACCGGGCGTGGTCATCTTCGATCGATAGCTACGCCATAGCGAGCCGCGGGGCTTGCCCCCGCGCCAGGGCACCGGGGTAAACCCGGGCGCTCACCGTCGAGTCAGGTGCGTCAGGTCTCCTTGCCGTCGACGTCGAACACGTACTCCTCGGGCGTCCATAACAGGGCGTTTAGTCGAGCGTCGTACTGCTTGGCGGCCGCGTTGCTTGCTTGCCTGTCGGTGGCCTCCCGACGGCGGTGGCCGTCTTTCGCGGCGGCGATCCATCGCGCCGGCGGCGGATATCGGCCGTAGAACCGCTTGATGTAGTGGCGATGCCAACGCGACGGACAATGCGGGTGCCAGCCCCACCTGCAGAGCAACCGCGTGCTAATTCGCCAGTTACCCACATCGCAGAGGATCGCGTCGACCTGCTTCAGCCGGGCGATCTCGTCGAGTGCGTCCGCCGCCCGGGTGAGCGTGGCCATCCGCGTGTGCCGGGCGGAGACCACGTACTTTAGCGCGAGGAAATTGGGGAATCGCAAAGGTTGGTTGTAATAGAGCAGGAGCCGATCCCCCGGCCGGCGGCTATGATGCAAACCCCCAAAAAGGAGTATCTCCGGGGCGGAGATGATCTTGGGAAACGGCCGCAGCCGCACACGACGGAACCGTCCGGCGACCACTTCGATCACACCATAGCGTCGCCGCCGGAGCACGTCTGCTCCTTCTACCAAGTCGGTAACGGTGTCAAACCACGGCATGCCAAGCGGCCTCAATGCGGCGGGAAGCAATCATGGCAAGTGTAGGTCAGAGGTGAAAGGGAGGGGGGATGGGGCTGCTGGCGAATGACGTAAGTCTATGTCTCGCAATGAGTTACACCACGAATCCGGCCGCGGAAGATCGATTCGTAAGGGCGGAAGTGTGTAATAAGGGAAGAGCGGGAAAGGGGGAAGAAGGGGAAAAGGAAGAGCAAAAAAGGAAGGGGGTCAGAACTCTGCGAGCAAGTCCTGCAACCACTCCTTCCTTTCTTCTTCCATTTTCTTTCTTTCCCCTTTCCCCTCTTTCCTCAACCCTTCTTATGAACCCAAAGTTTCCCCCCCAACTGCCCTTGCCCCCCCATGGGTGTCCTGATACGATCCCGCCGCTTGTTGAACCATCTGTCCGTTCCGGAGATTACTGCCATGCGACGGTTCGTGCGTGCGTCGCGGCTGTCGATGCTTGTGCTGGCGGCGTCTGCCGCGGCGATCGTGGCTGGCTGCGCGGGAAGTTCTGCCGTGCAACAGAGCAACCTCGCCCGGGCGCAGCAACAGCAGAATGTCTTGGCCAACCAGACCACTCATCTTCAAGGCCGGCTGGACAAGTCCGACCTTGCCAACAAGCGGCTGGAGGCCTCGCTGGCTCAGTTCCAGCAAAGGAACAGAATGCTCGAGGAGCGGCTCTCGGTAGTCCAGGAGCAGTCTCGCACCATCACGGACCAACTGAACGAGGCGAAGGAGGCACAGCAGTCTTCGGACAACAAGGTGCAGGCGCTGACCGCATCGATGCGTCGCCGCGGCGGCGTGCTGATTACACCAAACAACAGCCTGCTGAAAACGGTGCCGGCCTTCAATATTCAGGACGTCCACGTGCGGCGCGACGGCGACGTCATCCGAGTCGAGTTGCCAGGAACTCAGTTGTTCGAGTCCGGCAGTGCCCGGCTCCGGCCCGGCGCCGGCAGCCTGATCCGCACCGTGGTCGGTGAACTTGCGAGCATCTATCCCAAGCAGATCATCGGCATCGAAGGGCACACCGACAGCGATCCGATCACCGGCCGGCAATGGCGCAACAACCACGAGTTGTCGGTCGGCCGGGCGTTGATCGTCTACGATGCACTGGTTGCCGGCAGGCATTTCCGATCGAGCCAACTCTTCATCGTCGGCCACGGCGCCAACCATCCGGTCGTCTCCAACGCCACCACCGACGGCAAACGCCGCAACCGGCGGATCGAACTCGTGGTGTATCCGGAGACAAGTGGGTAGTGGGTAGTGGATAGTGGGCAACGAGCAGAAACGCCCCCCGACTGCGTTCGGGGGGGATGAACTTGCACACGATCTACACTCGGCAGTGCATCAGCGCAGTTCCTTCTCGCGCTGATTCCGCGACGCGTTGCGCGGCCGGCTATCGGTTTGCCGTGAACCTTACCCCTTGCCAGTCGGTC
>JABMRB010000820.1 GCA_013202865.1 Candidatus Nealsoniibacteriota bacterium
CCACGATGAAGAAGCACGACGTCGGGTGGTTCGGCATCAAGCCGTTTGCCAGCAACTCGGTCTTCAAAGGCGACAGCACGCCGGAGAGTCCCACGGCCGAAGAGGACAGCCGCATCGCTCGGCTGGCTATCCGCTACATCCTCTGCAACCCGGCGATCACGGCACCGATCCCCGGTCTAATCACCCCGCAGCAAGTGGACAACGTCGCCCTGGCCGTCATGCAACGCCGGGAACTCGACGTCGAAGAGAAGGCCGAGTTGGACCGGGCCATGGACAAGGCCTGGGCCAATTTGCCGCATCATTATCAGTGGTTGAAGGATTGGGAGTACGTGTAGTACAATACCCGTATGATCCACCACGAAACCGATCTGCTGACTGTCCGCCGGATGCCGGAACTCGACGGCGGTACCCTGGTATTGGCGTTTTCCGGATGGATGGACGGCGGCGATGTGTCGACCGGTACCGTTCAGCGGCTTGTCCACCTGCTCGGTGCCGAGCCGTTTGCCGAGATCGATTCCGAGCCGTTCTTCATCTACAACTTCCCCGGGTCGATGGAAGTGACGGCCATGTTCCGCCCCCACATCGAAATCGAGGACGGTCTGGTGAAAATGGTCACCATGCCGGAGAACACCTTCTACTGCCACGAGCCGGCCAACTTGATCCTTTTCCTGGGCAAGGAGCCCAACCTGCACTGGCAAACCTTCGGCCGCTGCATCTTCCATCTGGCCCGAGAGGCGGGCGTCGAGCGGATTCTGTTCGTCGGGTCGTTCGGCGGGGCCGTGCCGCATACGCGCGACCCGCGACTCTACGTCACCTGTTCCGACGAGGCGTTGCTCGACGAGATGGAACCCTACGGCGTGCGACGCAGCAGTTACGAAGGCCCCGGCTCGTTCACCAGTTACCTGATGACGCAGGCCGAATCGGCCGGGTTGCAGATGGTATCGCTGATTGCCGAGATCCCCGGCTATCTGCAAGGCGCCAATCCGTTGAGCATCGAAGCGGTCACGCGTCGGCTGGCGAAGATTCTGAAGCTCTCGCTCGACCTCGATTCGCTACGCAGCGCCGGCACCGCCTGGGAACTGGAGGTCAGCACGGCCGTCGAGCAGAACGAAGAGATGGCCGAGGAGGTCCGCCAACTGGAAAAGGCCTACGACGACGATCTGCTCGACCAGCAAGCGGATGAGGGGTAGCGCTTTGTAGGACGGATTTCCAATCCGTCTTACGGCAAGAGAACTCCCCAAGCATCGCCAGACTCCGAAAAGGAACCACGATGATCGCCGGTTTACCCCAGTATGGCTCCCGAAGGCCCGAAGAATGCAGGTATCACTTGCCCCGAGTTTCTGCTATTATCAGCACTAGTGGTGGCAGGCAGGATTTCGGGATTTTCCTAACATACAGCCAGTTGGGAACTTGCGCCGCTTTCACCCAACATGATATTCCACGTCAATCGGCTCGTGTCGAGAAAAGGGATGTTCTCCGATGCACAAAACGATCAGGAGAGGGAACGGGCGGATGGTCGAGGTCGAGCGACTTCTGATGCTCTTTCGGGCGTTCCGCGAGCGTGACGACACTGCATTCTACAAGGCTGCAGAGTCGCTCATCGCTGAGGAGCTAACCGCCAATCATCATGGGCTGGCCCAGGAGTTGCAGGAAGCACTGGGACAATCCAGGCCGCGTCGAAATGCCTCCAAGTCGGGAAATGGGTTGAGCACCCTACCAAGAGATCGACGTAGCGGCGAACAATTGATCAGCGTCCAAGAGCGGCCTGTCGACACAAGCACGCTCATCCTCACACCCGGCACTGAGCAGCAGATCCGCCGCGTGATCCAGGAACGGGAGAACCGGCTGAAGCTCGCTCGTTGCGGTTACCACCCTAAGTCGAAACTGCTTTTCTGGGGTCCACCCGGCTGTGGCAAGACGCTGACTGCACACTACTTGGCCGAGGAGTTCAACTTGCCCGTCGGCCTTGTGCATTTGAGTGCATTGATATCCAGTTTCTTGGGCGACACAGCGTCTCACCTCCAGCGCGTGTTCGAGTTGGCTAAAGCGTCGCCCATGGTGTTGCTCCTGGACGAGATCGACGCGGTGGGTAAGAATCGCGACGATCCGAACGACGTTGGCGAATTGAAACGAGTAGTCAACGGATTCCTTCAGGCGATGGACTCCTTCTTCTCGACGGAGAGCATCGTCATCGGCGCCAGCAACCATCAGTACCTGCTCGATCCGGCAGTTTGGCGACGATTCGACGACGTTATTCTCTTCCCCATGCCGGGCCCCAAGGACAGGTTGCAGTTCGTTGAACGGCTTCTAAACGGTGTCAGCTACGAAGGGAAAATGGACTCGGTGGCCAAGAAACTGGCCGGGCTGTCTTTCGCCGATATCGAGCGTGTGCTGGTGGAAGCCGTCAAGACGCAGATTCTCCAGGACCGCGACAACTTGACGCCGTCGGACGTGGCAGCTCAACTTAAATCGTTCAAACAGCCGCGATCCATGGCACGCAAAAGGAGTGAACAACGGGCAGATGAATAGCGAATTCCCACCTCTACGGTTCGTGGCTCCTCAATATGTAGAACGACGTAAGGAGAAGGGACGACGGATCCCACTGCCAGATGAACTGATTGCCAGGCGATCGGAGATCGCCAGGGTCCTGGGGGTCAAGGTGCAGCATCTCTCGCAGGCCCTCAAGCAGATGCCCGACGATGAACGTCGTGCAGTGTTCTACAAGCTGACGCATGAGAAGCCAATCAATCTGACGGGCACGGGTCTGAAGCCCATTGCCGAGGGTACTGAAGGCGTTACGCTAGCAGTTCCGAGGGAGGACAACCTCGACAAGTTCCAGCAGAAGATCGAGCAGTTCGGCACGGGAGAACTCCGTAAGGGTTTTCCAGACAATCCCTACATAGCCCACATAACCACAATTGAGCCTGGCGAGCCCAAGGACCGGCTGAGCGATGAGCTTTTCGAGCAGTACGACCAACTGATCGGCAAGGATTTCGTGATCTGCGAGATTGAGATTATCTCTTTCCAACAAGGCCCCCGCCAACAGCGAAACGAGATTGCCTCCGTCGTGCAAGCTCTTGAAAGGGCATTTGCCAACGGCGTTCATGGGACGCTCTTCGAGCATGAAGAGAGTGGCGGAAGTTGCCGGGCGGTGATTCGCTGCACGGGCAAGATGTTTCGGCAACTCGTTGAGGACCGCCAGTGGCAGCGGAAAATCAGTTGGTTCGAGCCGAAGCCGCGTTTCGAGACGTTCCAATCGGTCTGGAACGATTTCCGCGTGGAAGATCTCGGGAGAATCGAATCGCCGCCTGACGATGCGCCGGTCGTCTGCGTGGTGGATTCCGGAGTCACGGTCGGCAATCCTTTCCTGGAACCGGTGGCTCGCGAGAATATGATCCGCTCGTTTCTCAGGAGCGATCCGGACAATCCCTATGACGAGTTCGGCCACGGTTCCGGCGTGGCTTCGCTTGCCGCATACCATGGGCTGAACTTGGCCAAGGGTGCTGAGAACTGGGCCGAGGTTTGGATTGCCAGCGCCCGAATTCTCAACGACCAGAACGAGCTTGAAGACGAGCGACTATTCTCGACGTTGCTTCGCGAAGTTGTGGAGACGTTTAGGCCTCTCGGCGTGCGGATTTTCAATCTTGCCATTGGTGACGTTGCCAAGACGTGGAATCCGACGACCAAACGCACCGCACCGCGAAAATCCTGGGTCGCCCGGACGATCGACAGACTCTCCCAGGAGTACGACGTAGTGTTCGTGACTTGTACGGGCAATATCGACCAATCGACGATCCGGGAGTTCTTGGATGACGGCAAGCCATATCCCGGCTACCTTTGCGATGAAACGGCCCGAATTCTCGACCCTGGTCAAGCAGCACTCGCACTGACCGTCGGATCCGTTGCGGCCGGAACACTCACCGTGTCATCTGCGGCAACCGCCATTGCGCTGGCGAATCAACCTTCGCCATTCACCCGGGCCGGTCCCGGTATGGAAAGGGAAGTCAAGCCAGAACTGGTGGAGGTCGGCGGGAATCTCGTCTACGACCGGCAGGGCAATTGGGTCCGCGGGAATCCAGGCAGCAGTGTGGTAATGGCAAGTAATAAACTTACGCCCGCCGCTATGTATGACCATGGGACCAGTTTCGCAGTACCGAGAGTAGCCCACAAGCTAGCGCTGGTGCTCAAGGACTTGGAAGATGAAGGCGTGAATCCGGTTTCGGCACCGCTGTTGAAGGCGTTTCTCGTTAACTCGGCCGCCTATCGAGGTGGCGAGGATTTGGGCACCGTGCAGGATGAGTTGGATTCTCGCAAGCGGAAGTCCTGGTTGAACGTGCTTGGTTACGGAATGCCAGACCGCATCGGAGCCACCTCCTGCGACGACTATTCGGCAATCCTCTTCTACCAGGGCATGATTGCGGCCGATCAGGTCGCCTACTTCGATGTGCCGATTCCCGCGGAGTTGGCAGATTCAAGCGGGGACAAGCGGCTTACGGTTACCGTCGCCCACTATCCGGAGGTGCAGCGCTGGGGGCTGGAACGTTATCTGGGCACCGATCTGAAGTGGAGGATGTTTCGCGGTGACGTGGACCGGGAGGAAATCATCACCGCGATGTCTCGCGACGAAGAGACAGATGAGACGGACGAAGAAGTGGAGTTGCCGAATGAGTTGAAGTTTGAACACAAGAGAACGCTCCGGTCGCGTGGGACAGTACAGCACGATGTTCTCGAGTGGACGCAGCATCGGGAAGAGTTCAGCAAGCAACCCTACACGCTGGCCATCGCGGCCTACAAGCGTTGGCAGCGCAAGGTTGACGATGTGCCATACGCTGTGGTCGTTCGCGTCGAGGATCTCGGCCATACAGCGAACGTCTATGCGGAGATAGAGGAGATCCTGGCCAGATTGGAAGTGCAAGCCCGGACAACAATGCCATAGCGGTGTGCCGTATGGACCGCCAGCAATTCACGCGAGGGTGTCGTACGCCGACCCACTCTACGCGTTGCGAGGATTCACAAGGATCGACAAGCGGGGCCCTACGGGGAACTCTAATCCCTAGCCCCCAATCCCCCCATCCCACCGCGTACACTCGGAGAAGCACAATGAACTACCGTCTCACCGCCCTGATCCTTCTGGCTGCTTGCAGGTCGCAGCCGGCGCTCGCAGCCGAGGCGGCGCCGCCCGAACGGCCCAACGTGCTCTTTATTATGTCCGACGACCACTGCGCGCAAGCCGTCAGTGCCTACGGTGGGTCGCTCGCGCAAATCGCTCCGACGCCGAACCTCGATCGATTGGCTGAGGAGGGGATGCTGTTTCGCAATTGCTTCGTCACCAATTCGATCTGCACGCCGAGCCGGGCCGTGCTCTTCACCGGCAAATACTCGCACCGCAACGGCGTCTACAAGTTCACCCCGCTGGACCAGAGCCAGCCGACGTTGCCTAAGCTGATCCGTCAGGCCGGCTATCGCACGGGCTTCGTCGGCAAATGGCACCTGCACTCCAACCCGGTCGGGCTCGACACCTGGTCGATCCTGCCGGGCCAGGGCCGATACATCGACCCGCAGTTCGTCGAGATGGGCGACGAACACGCCGACGGCCGAGTCCAGCGTGGCAAGCGGACCACTTACGAGGGCCATTCGACCGACGTCGTGACCGACAAGACGCTTGCCTACCTCGACAACGTCGGCCCCAAGGACGGGCCGTTCGTGCTCTTCTGCCACTTCAAGGCGACCCACGACCAGTTCATCTATGCCCCGCGATACAAGGAGCTGTTCGCGAACGTCACCATTCCGGAACCGGACAACCTGTTCGACGACTTCGCCACGCGATCGGATGCGCTCGCCAAGACGACGCAGTACATCGGTCATCCGCTCAACGGCATGGACTTCAAGCGCGAGACGGGCCACATCCAGGACAAGACGCTGCGGAAGAAAGCACAATACCAAGAGTACCTCAAGCGATACCTTCGCTGTGTTCGCGGCATCGACGACAACGTGGGCCGGATTCTCGAGCGGCTCGATCGATCGGGTCTGGCGAAGAACACGATCGTCGTCTACACGTCCGACCAGGGGTTTTTCCTCGGCGAGCACGGGCTGTACGACAAGCGGTTTATGTACGAGGAGTCGTTGCGGATCCCGTTGCTGGTCCGCTGGCCCGGCCGGGTCGCGCCCGAATCGGTCAACCGGGACATTGTGCTGAACGTCGATTTTGCCCCGACGATCCTCGATGCCGCCGGTGCCCGACCGCCGCGCGACGTGCAGGGCAGGAGTCTGTTGCCGTTGCTGCAAGGAGACACGCCGACCGACTGGCGGACCTCGATGTACTACCGCTACTACTCCTCGCACTTCAACACCGAACCACACTGGGGCGTGCGAACCAAAACGCACAAGCTGATCCACTTCCACCGCACCGGGCAATGGGAACTCTACGACCTGACCAAGGACCCGCAGGAGATGAACAACGTCTACGCCGACGCCGCGTACGCCAAGACGGTCGCGCAACTGAAGGCCGAGCTTAATCGGCTTCAAACCGAGCTCGGCGACGATCCGGCCGACGTGGGGGACGAGCCGCGGACGGGGTTTTGAGAGATTGTTTCACCACGGAGGCACGGAGGACGCGGAGAAGAGAGGAAGAAAGAAAGGAAGAAAGAAAGGAAGAAAGGAACCGCAGAATGTCGAACAAGGAACTCCGTGTCTCCGTGGTCGGCCTTCTTAATGCCCACTCGCTCGCCATGTCCCCGGCAATTCGAGAGCCGACGTTTGTTGCACTCGTCATCGACGCCGGTTACACTTGAGGAATCGTCTACCCGTGGTTTAGATTACTCGATAGATCTCGCCGACGCGTGAAACGTGGAGAGAACTCATGAAGACTGAAGGTAGATTCCGGTTCTCGTGGACTTGGCTCTTATTACTTGGTGGTTCCCTGATCGCCACCTTCGGTACAAGGCCGGTGCTCGCCGACCCCAACATTATTTTCATCGTCTCCGACGACCAGCGTGCCGACGCGATCGGAGCTACCAGCGGGGCGATCAGTACGCCCAGCATCGATCGCCTGATCGACTCCGGGTTTCGTTTCAACAACACCTATAACATGGGGTCAAACAGCGGCGCCGTCTGCGCGCCCAGTCGGGCGATGTTTCTCACCGGACGCAACCTGTCCACGGCCTGGAACAGCCCGAACATCGACGGCGTGGCGTCCGCCCCCTCGACCTTCAAGGCGTCGGGCTACAACACGTTCGGCACCGGTAAATGGCACCAGGGCCGGACGTCGTTCATCCAGGGATTCGACGACGGCGACGATATCCTCTTTGGAGGCAACATCGGTTCCAGCAACACGTCAAACCATCTGAACCTGACCGCCAAGAACCGCAGCTACACGGCCTCGCTCTCCAACCTTTCGGGCGGCACAATCAGCGGTGGTGTGACTGAAAACGGAGTTCACGTCAGCGAACGCTTCGGCAACGCGACCGTCGACTTCATCCATGCCCAGAGCAGCACCACTCCCTACTTCGCTTATCTTTCGTTCACCGCCTCGCACGACCCGCGCACCTCACCCGAGCCGTTCAACAGTCAGTACCGCGACGCAGCCGGAGTATCGACCGTCGCGGTGCCGACCAATTTCTCCACGACCACGCCCGTCGACCGCAGCGCCCTGGACGGAAACATCCGTGACGAAATCCTGCTCAATAATATCGGCGGACACACGGCGTCGAACGTCAAGGAAGAACTTGCCGACTATTACGGCATGATCACCCACATGGACGAACAGATCGGCAACGTCATCGACGAGGCGATCCGCGCCGAAGGGCTCGACCCCGCCACCGATGGGATCACCGAGCTGACCAACACGCTGTTTGTATTCACGTCGGACCACGGCCTGGCGATCGGAAGCCATGGCCTGATGGGCAAACAGAATCCATTCGAACATTCGATCAAGGCCGCCCCGCTGACGTTTGCAGGCGCGGTCGAAGGAACTACCATCGCCAACGGCTCCAGCGACGCGTTTGTCTACCTGACGGACATCTTTCCCACACTAACCGAACTTGCCGGTGTGACAACGCCGGCCGGAGTCCAGGGGGTGTCTCTGGCGGGAATCATCGGCGGTACGGAAACCTCGGTACGCGGCTCGATCTACAATGCCTATAAGGGACTTTCGCGCGTCGTCCGCCAGGGCGACTGGAAGCTGATCTATTACCCGGGTCTTCATAAGGCGCAGTTATTCAATCTGGCCGACGATCCGCACGAACTGAGCGACCTGTCCGCCGATACGGGGCAGTGGTCGAGAATGGAGGCCCTGGGGGCCGAATTGCGACGGCTCGAATCCCAACTCAACAGCCCGGGTGCCGGTTCGGTGCCCGACAAACTCTTCGGCGGGCTTCGGGTCAACTGGCAGACGGCGCAGAACACAGATGGCCCCGGTGACGTCACGGCTGCTGCGGCCGACGTGGTCCTTGCCCGCAACGGCGGCAATTCGAGCATCTCGGTCGGCGACATTACATTCACACCGACGGACCTTGGCTCGGGTGAGTTTGTCGGCACCCTGATCGGCCGTACGACCGGCGATGCGTCCTACGACGCGCTGATTAACTCAATGACCTATGGTGGCGGCACGAGTACGACGCTTGATCTCGACGGCCTGACGCCCGGCCAGCAGTACATGATCCAGATCTGGTACACCGACCTTCGTGAGGGTTCGTCCGACGGCAGAGCAATGAGCTACAGCAACATGGGACGTGTTGCAGTTGCGGGTGAAGACGCCTCTGCTACACTCGACTCGATCGACCTGATCGGCAATACCCCCGGAGCAGACCCGGCCGACTTCTTCGGCCAGTACGCCACCGGCACCTTCACGGCATCCGAGACAACCGAGACGCTACGACTGGCCACGAACGGGTTTGGGAACGCACACTTCAACGCAATCCTCGTGCAGCGGGTCCCCGAGCCTTCCTCGCTGACCCTGCTCGGTCTGGGCGCTTTGGGACTCGCTTTGGGACTAATTCGGCGAAAACGACGGAAATAAGGGGCTGTTGAGATCTACACCCCCGGCAGATTACTCAGGAGATTACGATGACTTCAACGTTACGTCTGGCCGTGCTTACCGTGGCGATCGTTCCGGCGGTTGGTTGGGCCGATTCGGCCGAGCAGATCCTCGACGAAACCGGTGTGCAAGGCGGATTGATCATCCACGTCGGATGTGGCGACGGCAAACTGACTGCCGCACTGGGTGCTGGCGACGGCTATCTCGTTCACGGACTGGACGCCGATCCGAAGAACGTTGCGGCCGCCCGGCAGCACGTCAAGCAACTCGGCCTCTATGGAAAAGTTGCCATCGACTCGCTCCTTGGGCCACACCTGCCTTACGTCGACAATCTGGCCAACCTCGTCGTGTCCGAACACGCGTTCAAGCTGCCCATGCACGAGATCGTGCGCGTGCTGCGGCCCGGCGGTGTGGCGTACGTCAAGCAGGGCGACGCGTGGGAGAAGACCGTCAAGCCATGGCCCAACGAGATCGACGAGTGGACGCACTACCTGCACGG
>JABMRB010000821.1 GCA_013202865.1 Candidatus Nealsoniibacteriota bacterium
ACCGTTCTGAGCTGATTCTAATCGACGTAACTCCTTATTTCAAGGCGACTTAATGGTCGTCGCCGCCGCGCTGCGGGGCTACTTGCAAAACGCAAACCTGGTGCAATATTGGCCCAAACCCGAATTCGCCTACCCTATTCCCCGCAAAAGACCGGGGTTCTCTTCTCCGTTCACAATTACTCCGCCGGCCACCACGCGTCGACCCGCACTTGCAGACGCTTCACGTCGTCTCCCCGGTCGGCCGCCAGATTGTTCTTTTCGTGTGGATCGGCCGTCAGGTCGTACAACTCGAGCGGCACGCCGGACTTGTGCGGCACGATCAACTTCCAGCGGCCTTCGATGCACCAACGATACTCCAGACTGGAGACGGGCCGCTCGATATCGACCGCGTTGTGCGTGAAGATCTCGCCGAAGATCGCTTCGCGCCGCTGGGCCGATTCGCCGTCGAGCAGATCGACGCCTTGCATCTCGTCGGTCGGCTCTACGCCACAGGCCGCGAGGATCGTCGGCACCAGATCGACGCTCACCACGGGCGTCTTCTCGTCGCGTCGCGGTTCGATCTTACCGGGCAGGCGGAACATGATCGGTGTGCGGATGCCGCCTTCGTTGGGCGACCGCTTCGACCGCGGGGCATAGCCGCCGGCCTCGGGGCGTTGAATCCAACCGTTGTCGGTTACGAACACTACAAGCGTGTTCTCGCTCAGCCGGTGGCGGTCGAGGTAGCCGAGCAGTTCACCGCACGTTTGGTCGAACCACTCGCACATGGCCCAATACCGGGCGATGTGAATCGAGTCGGTCTTGTCTCGGTACTTCGCCAGCAGGGCCGCGGGCGGATTGTGCGGGCTATGGGGCAGAAACGGGGCGTGCCAGATGAAAAACGGCTTATCGCCGGCGCCTTCGATGAAATCGAAGATGGGCTGCAAACCCTCCCGGCCGATCTTCAGCCCGACGTCGCCGTGCCGCCCGCCGCGTGCCGGGTCGCCGTGCGTCATGCCCGCCGTAAACCCGCCCCGGCTGTGGTGACCTTCCCACCATTTGCCGGTCTGGAAGCTGACGTATCCCCGCTTGGCCAAAAGCCGCGGCAAGGTCGGCACCCGATCGATGTTGGCGATCTGCTGCTGCCGTTGGCGAAGGAACTCCGCCCGGGCGATCCCCTTGGGTGGATCGTTGCTGGTGATCTTGTGCTGATGCGGATAGAGCCCCGTAGCCAACGTAGCCAGGCTGGGCCGGCAGAGGCTCGAAGGGACGTAGCCGCGCGTATAGACCAGGCTCTGCGACGCCAGCCGATCGAGGCTCGGCGTGCGGATGACCGGATGGCCCATGAATCCGAAATCGCCCCAGGCCTGGTCGTCGCTGATAATCATCACCACGTTCGGCGGCGTTGCCGCTGCCGCAACCGTGCCGATCAGGAGAACCAACGTCAAGCCCCATAGTGCTGCCGTGTACTTCATCGCGTCACCTCATTGGGAATCGTACGACCGGAAGAGAATCGCCACCCAAATAGGTAACCGCTGGGCGCCCGTTTGTCAACAAACGGGCCATACGGGGCTTCGCACTCGCCAGATAGAATCCCACCCCACACGCTCCGTCGCCCTCACGCGGCCCGCTTGATCCCCGGCCCTTGCTGAGCGTCGTCCGCCGGTTGCCGCAGCGGGATCGTCGCGGGAAAACCCGTCTCCGGGTGTTCGGCGGCAACCGGTCTGGCCCTCTTCAGACGAGCATTCAACCGGCAGTGGCCGCTCGGGTCCTCTTCCCCGGCAACGCTCACCAGACGCCACCCACCCGATCCGGATGCGTCGAGTTCCTCCACCGTCCGTAACAGGTCTTCAACGAACTCCGGCGCCGAACCCCTCCATCCGGAGGCCGATTCGCCACCCGATCCGAGACCGACAATCAGGTTGCGGTAGTCCCACTCGTGTTGATCCAAAGCCTGAGGAACGGTCATGTCATGCTCGACGTCTATGGTTTCCTTGGTGCGGGTGGCTCGCGACACAAAGTGTCCCATCACGAGTCGGGTGCCGATCTTTGCCATATTAAGTCTGATCGGACCAACGCGGATGGACACTTTAGTAAGGAATGTTTCCGGCAAAGCGGCGTGTTTCCCGTAAGTTCTTTCCAGGAAACAACTTGTGCCATGCGATGCGAGTTTTTATACAGTTCTCGCGTACGATCGGCCGTTGCCACGGAACGCGTGGAGCGGGGGGTGTGACCGCGTCGGTGGTTGTCGTCAAGGGAAGTTGCCATGAATTCCCGCCATTCCCCCGCCGGTAAGGCTAGTCGGCGAAGACTATTTCTTCAAGAAAAGCCACGGGTACTTGACAATAACGTTCGTCGAGGGAATAATTGGGGTACATGCGAGATGTGAGGACAAACGAAGTAATCCCCGTGAATTGGTGACTGACACCCAACTCACTTTTCCCACAAGGTTGAAAAGCCGAACGAAGTAACTGCTTGCTCCCCCTGGTAGTGGCCGTGCCTCCGTGTAATGCGGGGGTGCGGCCCTTTTTTTGCGCCCGTATGCCTTGCCACACGTTCGTGGCCGGACCACAATGGGTCCGCATGGAGACGGAACGTTCAACGTTGCCCCCGGCCGCCGAGCGATGTTCCCTGCCGGAAATGCTCGTTCGGGACCTTGGTTCCAAGTCGGAGCTTGCGCGGCCGGGTGTTCGCACGCTGTACGACGCGATTGTCTCGGACGAGAGCCCCGTGACCGTCGCGTCGCTGGGACGGTGGAAAATGCTCTTCGGGCTGGCCACTGGTTTCGATCTCGCCCGACCTTCCGCCGGGATCGGCAAACTGGCGCGGCGGTACGGCATCTCCACCGAGCATTGCCGATCGGATGCCGTTCTCTTTGCCCTGCATACCTACTACTCGCAAATCGTGAAAATGCTCAGCGCCGACGAGTTGCTGCGCGACGACCCCTTCTGCTGGCCCGCCTCGATCCGGTCGACGTCCGTGCAACGGCTGATCCGCCAGCTTGCCGACCGGGTGGCGGCGTGCCGAGAGGCGGCCCTCGCCGACGGCTACCACCGCGGGGGCGACCCGTTGGGGAAGCTCTACCAGGACCTCTTCCCCCGGGCGCTGCGCCACGAACTGGGGGAATACTACACGCCCGACTGGCTCGCCGAACACGTACTCGATCGGGCCGGATACACGGGCGATCCCGACCGGCGGCTGCTCGATCCGAGCTGCGGGTCCGGTACGTTCCTGGTCGCCGCGATTCGCCGTGTGCGGGCGTGGTACGAGGCCCAATGCGGCCGGATCTGCATGACCGAGGCCGAGCTGGGCCGCAAGATCCTTACGAATGTTGTCGGGTTCGACCTGAATCCGTTGGCCGTGATGACCGCCCGGGCGAATTGTCTGATGGCCGTGGCCGGTCTCTTACCGCCGCAGGACCAAACGCGACCATCGGTCGAACTGTGCGACTCGATCCTGGACGGCCCGCCCACCGCCGCGCCGTTCGACTACGTGGTGGGCAACCCGCCGTGGATCGCCTGGGACAACCTGCCGGAGGAGTATCGGCAGGCCAGCAAACCGCTCTGGCAGCGATACGGCCTGTTCACGCTCACCGGCAACGAGGCTCGGCACGGTGGCGGCAAGAAGGATCTCTCGATGCTGATGCTCTACACCGCGGCCGACCGCTATCTGGCCGACGGCGGGCGTCTGGCGATGGTCGTTACGCAAACGCTCTTCCAGAGCAAAGGGGCCGGCGACGGGTTCCGCCGATTCCGCCTCGGCCCCCGCGGTCAGGCGTTGAACGTGCTGCGAGTCGACGACATGGCGGCGCTGCGACCCTTCCGCGATGCAAACAACTTCACGAGCACGATCCTGTTGGAGAAGGGAAGCCCGACGCAGTACCCCGTGCCGTACGTCAAGTGGTCGCCCGGCGATCCGGCAGCGGACGGCAGCCGCGTGCCGCAACAACGGACCTACCGAGCCCAACCGATCGACCCGGCCCGGCCCGGCTCGCCCTGGTTTCTCCGCCCGGAGGGTTTCGGGCGCGATCTGGCCGAGTTGACCGGTCCGTCCGACTACCGGGCCTACCTCGGGGCGAACAGCGGCGGGGCCAACGGCGTCTATTGGGTGACGGTGCTTGGCGGGGCCGACGACGGCGTGCGGATACGGAACCTTGCCGAGAAGAACAAGCGAAGCATCGACGTCGTGCAAAGCGTGATCGAGCCGGGGCTGCTCTATCCGTTGGTTCGTTGGGGCGACGTGCGACGGTTCGCCGCGGTCCCCTCGGCCTACCTGCTGCTGGCACAGGACCCGGCCACGCGGACCGGGATCGACGAAGACGTCATGCGGCAGCGATACCCCCGAACGCTTGAATACCTGCAACAGTTCGAGCCGCTGCTGCGCGACCGGGCGGCCTACCGGCGGTATCAGGACCGTCGGCCCTTCTACTCGATGTACAACGTCGGCCGGTACACGCTCGCCCCGATCAAGGTGGTCTGGCGGCGGATGGACCGGCGGATCAACGCGGCCGTGGTCACCGAAGTGGACGATCCGCTGCTGGGCCGCCGCGCGGTGATCCCGCAGGAGACGTGCGTGCTGATCGACTGCACGTGCCCCGAGCAGGCCCACTATCTGTGTGCGGTGCTGAACAGTTCGATCGTCAACTTCCTGGTCCGCTCGCACAGCGTCGGCGGCGGCAAGGGGTTTGGTACGCCCGGCATGCTCGATTTCATCCGTCTCGGGCGCTTCGATCCGAACGATCCGCGTCACGTGCAGTTGGCCGACTGTAGCCGTCGAGCCCACGCCGCAGTGGCCGTCGGCAACGACCCGGCCGAGCTCCAACACACCATCGACGCCACGGCCGCCCGGCTCTGGGAGTTGAGCCCTGGCGAGATCGAGGCGATCTCTGCGGTGTGAAACCACGGATTTCACGGACGTCACGGATGGAAATAGACAGAGCATGGTATTTCGCTACTTCCGATCCGTGTTATCCGTGTAATCCGTGGTTCGATCTGCCGGTTTCATTTGCAGCCCGATGCTGATGCTACAGTGTCTCATTGTTGCCCACTTTTTTTCTCGGATGGAAACAATTGGCATCGGGGCCGAGGGGGCCGATTGTCGTAACGTCTTGTCGGTCAACGGTTTCCGTCCGGGGCGGCGTATGGCCGGCAGCCCGAATAGACAACTTTTCCCCGCCTTCGACTTTTGTGGGGTCGCGATACGGTCGGTGCGACCTCTCGTAACGCGTTGTCACGTCGCCAGTTAGGTCGTTTTCCGGGGTCTTGACGCGTGCGTCGATCACGGTTGCACTCGGCCCGTTTTTGCGTTTTGTAAGTCGTTGTGTACAAACAGTTTGATGAGTAATTGCGCGGTTTTTTTCGATTTCGCACATCCAAAGGGAAACAATTCGATTCACCCAGTTCTCCCCAAGTTCGTAGTACCGCATTCATGCGGCCTTCCCCTCGTCGAACTCACCCAATGTTCAACCCGATAAATCGGGTCACTACAAACCACGCCGGCTCACTCCAGACACATAGACAAGTGTATCGCACGACAGCCGCCGTTTGAAGGCAAGAAATTGGGCCACCCGCAAACCCGTTCGTAGTACCGCATTCATGCGGCCTTCCCCTCATCAAACTCCCCCAACGCGAAACCCCGAACCCGATAAATCGGGTCACTACAAACCAAACGACGAACCATCTTTCATGCCTGGCGTCCATCGCCCCTCAGCCCGGTTCACCGGGCTTGTCCGCCGCAGGCGGTATTAGCCCCGTGCTTCAGCACGGGTGAACGAGCATCCGTTTCGTGATCGACGCCCTGAAGCCGCACGCCGAAGAGTTGGGCATCGCGGGGC
>JABMRB010000822.1 GCA_013202865.1 Candidatus Nealsoniibacteriota bacterium
CGAGAAGCTCCCCAAGCCCTACATGAAGGCCTGCGGGGCCGTGTCGGACGAAGGCGAAGACGGAATCGCGATCTACGCCGACCTCGGCGGGGCAGCCGCCCATGGCGGGCAAGGGTACATCAATCTGGTTCCCCATGCCAACGCACTGGTAATCGCCCACGAGGCGGGCCACACGTTGGAGCAGTTGGCCAGGAATTCGGATCCGAAGCTGCTGGACGCGTGGGAAGAGGCCATCAAGGCGGACAAGATATCGATCTCCAACTATGGCGACAAGGTGCGTCACGAAGATCTCGGCGAATTCGCCCAGGTGTACGCCGTCTGCCTGGACGCGGGCTCGGAACAACTCGCCGAACTGAAGAAGCTGTCGCCGGCGCGGTTTGCGCTCTGGGAGAAGATGCTGAAGGGATCGGACGGGGAGTAGGGCTGGGAATTTGGGTATCTGGATTCATGTTCATCACAGATTCGCGCACCTGCCACATCTGGTGCTTTGGGCGAGATAGGGACTCACGAATTCGCGTTGAACCTTTATTGCCCCGCCTTTACACTTGGACACCACTGCCGCAGCCCGGTCGAGGCGACCAATAAGTCGCCTTGAAATAAGGAGTTACGTCGCTTAGAATCGGCTCACAATCATCGATCGCGTTTTCAGCCAAGATCAATACTAGGTCGCGATTTCGCCGTAACACCTTACAGGACAACGAGTTATGCACATTGGCGAAAGCCGTGTTTGGCAGGAATTGCGTTGAATTACTTACGTCGACGGCCGGCGTCGGAGGATAGCCCGAACTCGTGTCACTTCAACAGCTTACGTCGCGTCCCGTTTCTCATCGGTTGCCGTAAGTCAAGTTAATGCCACCCAAACTAATGTCGTGTTAGCCGTGAATTAAGGTGGTGTTTGGCGTTAACTGAAGAACGATCATACGCGAAGGTCGCGCGCCGCATCCGGCACGGTTCATCTTCGCGCCCGACGCACGTTACGTAGGGATGTTTGCCGGATTGTTGTACCCGGTGAAATACTTCGACGGGACTACTGCCGGAGAAGATCACTGCACCTTCGGCAAACGCAATCCACTGATTGGCGTACTCGGTGAGAAGCGAATCGCGGGCAGCCCAGTAATCGGCCTCGTTCTTCCGCCAATCCGCGTAAATCTGTCGGGCCACGTCAGGAGGCAGCCCGTCGGCAATGCTTTTCATGGTCGACCTCGTCGAGATTGTTCGGGCACGGATGGCTCCACGATCATTCAGTTGGGAAACAGTCCGACTTCGCCGCTCCTCTGCAGCGGCGTGATCATCGACGATTGCGTAAGCTGGTGGATCGGAATCAATTTCCTGTCATCTAATTATACACGATTTGTACGACAGACCATAGGGTCGGCGACCCCTTGATCTTCATCTTCGATGAATTCAATCATCAAAGCTTCCAGCACATCGAGTTCGCCCCGACGATCGAAAAGGAGGATCAATTCTCTGACTCGCGCAGACTTTCGATCGCCTGGCAATTCGTCGATGTCGACTCCAATCAGGAAGCAGAAGTCCCTGAATCCATCCATATTCACGGCGCTGCGAAGACGATCGAACAGCAGTTTGCGACGACGTATGTCATGCGCGACGACAGGCTTCGTCGGCACCGGCGTTCCGTTGGGCCACTGCCCGTCAGATGGCGCTATAGGCCCACTTTCGAGGAACTCGCGAAGGCACGAAGCGGCAGAGCTTGCAGCGTATGCGTGCCAACGATCATCTTTCGACGCATTCGCAAAATCGCAGATGGCGCGAACCGTGAGAAAGCCGACTTGCTTCAATGCGCTGAATGCGGCGGAGGCGACACCAGCGCTCTCCATTTCGACTGCAATTAGATCCGGTTGCGTTTGCAGGAGGCGGTCCACCTCTTGGGTGGCAGCAATAACCTTTTCCCCAGATGCGATGGGGCCAATATGAATACGCGGGATTGACCCGCATGCGCTCAAGTTGTCTGGCCGGATAGGCAACCGTTTTCGCCAACGGCTGCTCGTGAAATCTAACATACCTTTCAGAAGCCGCCGGTCCGCAGGGAACTGTCGGTTTCTGCGCTCAACACCGGAGTCGCGAACCTTGCCTAACTCGTAGTACACAATTGAATCGGAGACGACCACGTCGCCGAATTCTTGATCGGATGGGCGTAATCCGCCAGCAATTCCGTTGACTAAGACGAATCGAGGGCTCCAAATGTGAATTAGATCAGCCGTAGCATGCGCCGCCTCAAGGTTGCCCATTGAATTGAGCAGTGTCGCAACCACACGATAGACGGTGCGTCCCGGCGCCGAGATTTCGGCCCTGTAATACGTGCGTACGACCCCGTCACCGATTTGCACCTTGGACAGCTCTGGGAAATATCGCCTCAGAGCCTCCAATTCCTGTGGCAGGGCTACGACGATTGCAAAATCTACGGATTCGACTGCTACTTGACGCGCTAGATCAGGCGATTGGTGTGCTGGAATTGCGATCGTGGAGGGCGCCGCGAAACTGACCACTTTCGACTCATGGGCAGCCTTCATGCGAGTCAATGACTCCGCCGTGTACGTCTGCGGATCTTGATCGATGACGCTGTGATGATTTGGGCACAATATGATTAGGTTATCACGGCTGTTGCGGTGTTCTTCGGTTTGCGTTGGGCCGTATCGCGGTCCACCGGGCGATGCTGCTTCAATGTGACACAGTTCCCCAAGCAACACACCCGAGGCCCCGTCAAACAGCGGAGTCGCACAGCCCGGAAACGCACAGGCGTTGCCAGACGCCGCGAATAGCATTTTCACGGTCTTTTGAGTTGGTGCTCTAGCCATGATGTTCGTCCGAGGGGAAATGCCCGTCTTGAGCGTAACTTCTTATTCTACCCCAGCTCCCGTTTGGTGGCGGCAGCCAGCCCTGACAACATTCAGTATAGCGTTGCCAACACCGGGATCAACGGATTTCGGGGGCATTCTGGGGCTCTGCCGCTGCCTGCGTATACCGGGGCGGCAGAGGATGGTTGGAAACTTCTCTTTGGCGACCGAGATTCTACGCCGAAGGCGTTTGACAACAAAGCCCAGGGTCGCGTAGCGCACCCTGGGTAACGGTCGGCCAAGACCCCATCAACCCCAACGGGGTTGGACAACCGCGCGATGCTATGTGGAACGCCTTCAGCGTTCGTTTCGTCGCCGGTACCTCCTGACCCAGGGTGCGCCGCTGCGCGGCGACCCTGGGCTTTGTTGTTGGACCCCGTTGGGGTCGGTTTTGTGCTGCTGGTCATTTGGTTGACACGGCAGGCCGCGAGGGATACTTGACGTAATCCCGACCGGATGCTTCCTGCCTCGCCTTGATGTCGCGGAAGATCTTCTTGAGATCGTAGCCGAACTGTGACGCATGCTTGTCGCGTGCGGCACGGACTTCGGCAACAATTGGATCAGTCGTTTTGGTCTTCATCGTCAGATTCCATCAGTTCATCGGGAGTACAGATGATCGTTGGTTCGTAACCGGCGCCGCGACAAACCGCTTCGATTTGTGACCGCATGGCTGCATTGGCGATGTGCCGACAGTTGCGTGGTCGGGAGGAACCATCAACCCTGAAAGGGTTGCACTGTCCGGCGTCCTTTGTGGAACCCTTTCAGGGTTCGCGTGGTGGTTGGCATGGCAACCCAGGGTGCGCCGCTGCGCGGCGACCCTGGGCTTTGTTGTTGGACCCCGTCGGGGTCGGTTTTGTGCATATCACCGGCCCCTTTCAGGGCCTTTCTCAAGCCGCCAACTCTGCTGGTGGTCATTTCCCGGCCAACGGCAACGGCCGGAAGTCCGGCTCGTCCTTCCATTTGAGGTTCTTCTTGCCTTCATGGGTGCCGTAGTAGGGGGCATTGGCGTCGATCCAGGTGACGATTCGGATGAACTCCTCGCGGCTGAGATTGGCTTTGCACGGGGCCTTGCGAATCCGCTCGACCAGCTTGCTCTGATGCGAGCCGAACGTCAGTGGCGGCTCGGCCGGGACGTTGGCGCTGCCGAAGCCGCCTTGGAGGAAACTGACCAACTGCTTCTCGAAAAGGGTCTCGTAGGAGCGGCTGAACTTCTCGGTCAACTCGTCGGCGAGGTCCAACTCGGCCTTGGGCTGGCGGCCGCCGTGGCAGCTTATGCAGTGTTTGTCGAAGATCGGCTGTACGTCCCGGGCATAGTGAACCGTGCGCGGGCCGCGGTCGCCAGGCTGCGGCGTGAGCGTTTGGATGGGACGGTCCAAGGCCGCCGGATTGGCGGTTATTAGCTTAGGCGCCTTGCTGCGTAACTCGTGGCACCCGATGCACGACCGCCTTTCACCCGGCATCAAGTTGATGAACGTCCGCATCCGCTGCACTTCCATGTAGTTTTCATCCAGTGCCTGGAAGAAGAGGTTCTTCTCGGCCGGCACGGCGAAGTGGGCCGATCCGTCCGCGTGAACCGTCGCGATACCGTACGTCTTCTTGATGGCGGGATCGGCAGCGAAACTGACCGCCGATGCCTGCATGCCCGGGCCGCCGTCACCCTGTTTGCCGGACCGGTACCCGTCGCTCCAGGACAGGGTCATGGCCTCCATCACCCGCAGGTACTTGATCCTTCCGCGCTCGATGCCCGTCATCCCCAGGTACACGTCCTGCAGGAACAGCGTGGCCATCTCCGCAGGTTCCTCCTTGCCTTCACTGCGCCGGGCAACCGGCGAAATCTCCGTGGGCCTGGGGCGCGGGCGAAGTGGCGTCGGCTGGAAACAAGAGATATCTGCATCCGAATAGAGCTCGGCCCGGTTGCCCCACGAGTCCAACACGTAAATGCCGAACCGCTTCTTCTCGCCGTGCGGTGGGGCATTGTGTGAAACGAGAAAGAACTTCTCAGAGAACGGGTGCGGCTCCCTGAACCAGCCACTGCCGGCCTTGCCTTTCATGGGATACAGCCCGGGATAGGAGATCTCGGGTGTGATGTTGGTCATCCCCTTGGAGTTGCGGCGATTGTGGCGAGTATCGACCATGATCACCGGACCGGCCAATCCCCCGTGGTGTCCTACGCCGATCGTCACAAACTGCCGGCTGCCGGGGATGCTCCGTACGTTGATCATCGCGCCGGGGCGGACGAGCGTATTTTTGTAGACGTGGTCGGAACCGCTGCCGTCGGGATGCACCGCCCACAGGCTCTGTGCGTTGCCAAAACCCTTGTCGACGTACTCCCAGCGGGTGTAGGCCACGCGGCCGTCGTTCAGAAGGCAAGGAGCCAACTCGTTGACCTGGCCGCTGGAAATGCAACGGATATTCTTGCCGTCGCCGTCCATGACGTGCAACGTGGTTGCCGTCTGGGGGGCACAGAGGACGCACCGGTGGGCACGCGTCGAAGAGAACATGATCTTGCCGTTGGGCAGGTAACACGGATCCATGTCGTCGTACCCTCGCCCGGAGATCGAGCCTTCGTAGAGCCGGATGGTTTCCGCCTCCTCTTTTCCCAGGGAGGTGATCTGTCGCAGACTCTTGCCAGGCACTCTCAGCCCGGTCTTAGGGTCGATGTCGATTTCGTAGATGCGGTATTGCTCGCCTTCCTTCGTGTAACAAAACACGATCTTGGTGGCGTCGAACGAGAGGTCGAACCGGCCGAATATCCCGCCGGCGAGTTCCGGCACCAGCTCGGTCACATTGCCGTCGGGGGACAGAGGGCCGTTGGGGGCCACGGGCGAAAGGACGCAGAGATTGCCGCCCGGATCGCCGTCGGCCGTGTGCCCGGTGTAGATGCTCACATCGCGGTGTTTCTGCTTCAGGAACAAGAGCCGGTCGAACTTCAATGCCGGATGGGCCAGCATGGCTTCGCTTTGAAGCGACTGCAACGCGTCCTCAATCTTCTGTTGCTGCTCAGGCGCTGCGTCTTTGGCCGCCTGCTTCCGTTGCAACTCGGCCAGTTTCTTCAGATGCTGCGGTCCGGCGGGATATTGCGGGCCGAACTGGGCGGTCATATCCTCGACGGCCACCTTCAATGCCGCCACGTTCACGCTGCCCGGCGGCAGGAAAATCCTGCGGCAGTTGGGCTGAACATGGTCGAGTTTCACTTCGCGCGGTGCCAGCTTCCAATCCTCTGGAAAGGCCACCGGCGACTCGATCCGCAAAGCGCTCAGGCGAGGAGGCAACCCACCACAGGTGAACTTCAGCGTGTGCTTCCCCTCGGTGGTCGGCAGTTTGCAGGCCTCCTCCCACTCGATACCGTGGAAGTTCTCCGCGTCTCTGGGCCGATTGTGCTGAGGATGGCGATCCATATAAGGTGGCGCATTGCCGGTGACGCGGCCACAGCACTCGCCCATGCGACGGCCGTCAAGCCAGACTTCCATCGGCCGTGGCTCGGGCGACCCGTAGCTGACGTGAAGCGTGTAGGTGGCGTCGACGGGGAAATTGACGTCGTATTCGATCGTCCACGGCAACTGGCCCCCGTCGCCGACCACGAGTTCGGGAAACTTGTCTCGGTAATCGGCATAGAGATCCGGGTTGGGGAAGACCTTGGCAGTGCCACGATCGAAGGTCCAGGCGGAGATCTCGAACGATCCGGCCGGTTTCGCATCGGCGCCGAACGCGAGCGACACCACGCTGCAAACGACAAGCAGAGCCGTGGTGAGCACGACCGCCGTCAACCGGTGACACCGCCGCGGTAGGGATTCGATCTTCATCACAAGTCCTCCTGTAGAAAGAAAGCCTCTTCAGCAGAATTCGTGGGTGAATTCTGGCTCAGGGAGGTCTCCAAGGTTGTGGTATAG
>JABMRB010000823.1 GCA_013202865.1 Candidatus Nealsoniibacteriota bacterium
GAGTACACCAACGTAGAGATCTCACTGCACGAATCCTGGGGGCACGTCAAGCCGTCGAAGGTCCTTGCCGACCCGGACCGGGCGTTGCGGGTTTGCCGGCAGACGCACCGTCTGACGCCGGTGGCTTTCGACCTTGATCTTCAAGGTCCGGAAGGCGAGTCTTACTACGCCCAGTTTGCCGCCTGCTGCCGGCTGGCCAAGGCGATGAAGGTGGTCACGCTGGTGGTTCGCTCGGCCGAGTTGGGAACGCCCTTCAACGCCGAAGTGGAGCGGTTGCGGGAGATGGTCGCCACCGCCTCGACCGAAGGGGTTCGCGTGGGATTGCTGACCGAGACCGGACGCATGACCGAGAATCCCGACACGGCCGTGGTCCTCTGCAACGCCGTCAAAGGGATGGGGATTGCGCTCGACCCGAGCCACTATATCTACGGGCCCCACGACGGCAAGAGCTTCGAGCAAGTCATGGAGCACGTCTATCACCTCCGGCTTCGCGACACCAGCAGCGACCAACTCCAGGTCCGCGTGGGACAGGGGCGAGTGGAATACGGGCGGCTGATCAATCAGTTGAACAAGGTCGGCTACGATCGGGCTTTGACCGTCGACATCATGCCGATGGCGGACGTCGACCACATGGCCGAGATGCGGAAGATGCGGCTGCTGCTGGAGAGCCTGATCTAAGGCCGGTTTTCTCTATCTAGCCCGTCGTGAATACACGGCGGGGATATGCGACGTGAATACACGGCGGGATTGCGCGGTGGCCCCGGGTGTGTTCACCCGGGGCTAAATAGAGGAAGCTGAATAGAAAAAGCCGC
This sequence comes from Candidatus Nealsoniibacteriota bacterium, assembly GCA_013202865.1. GTDB lineage: Bacteria > Planctomycetota > Planctomycetia > Pirellulales > Thermoguttaceae > JABMRB01. Next base: position 813 of record JABMRB010000823.1, read on the forward strand.
CGGATTTCCTGGTGGGGAAACCGGCGGCCTTGGAATCAAACCTCCCGCGGATTGCGATGGATGCGTCTCTGCGAGACAAGCAGGGGTCTGGCGTGCAACTGCACCAGCCATCGGCGACCCCAGCAAACGCTAATGGGTTGGCACCTCCGTCGGAATGGCTCACGAGAGGCTTGATTCCGCCTCATTCAGCAATCGTATCGGCACTTTCGAGGGTCCGCTTGCAACGAATCCCCGGTCCGCGCCCGGATTTCACCGGCTCGACAGAGTTGCCAAGTCGGCTCTCTACTACCATTGTACCTTACGAGGAGCCGAAAAGCGACTTTGACGCCCGGAAATCCGCCGCTGGCTCCCGTGAAGATCGCCCGAGGATTGCGTGACACACTGTCGTAGCTACGTTCGCCAGAACGTGGTCGTAACTCTCGGGCACACCCCACGTTCTGGCGAACGTAGCTACCAGCCCATGAATAATCCGGGCTATTGCTGCTTCGCCTCTTGCTCTTGCTCCACCCAGATATTGCGATACTGCACCCGATTGCCGTGGCTCTGCAAGTGGATGCCGCGCGGTTCGGCCGGTTGCCCCGACACCTCATGATCCGCGTGGATAGGTACGCCGTTGTGCAACACGGTAATCCGTGGTCGGCCGACCGAATTGCCGCTCTCGTCCGACTCCGCCGCTGTGAACTCGACGTCGAACGTTTGCCAGACCAGCGGCGGCAGGCACATATTCACGTCCGGCTCCCGCCGCCCGTAAAGCGCACCGCATTCGTTCTTGCGGCCCTCCAGACCGAACGAATCAAGCACTTGGATCTCCGGACACCCGCCTAAGTAGACCCCGCTGTTCGAGCGGCCTTGGCCCCGGGCCGTAGGCTTGTAGGAGAGGCGAAATTCCAGATGGAGCTTCTTCATTCGGAACTTCGACTTTGCCGTGCAGCCCGCCTGAAGCGTTTTCATCTCGGTCAGCGTCGCGTCGCCAAAGTGTTCGACGTTTGTGCCGTCAAACAACACGACCGCACCCTGCGGCGGCTTGGCGCCGAGCGCGGGGCTCTTCCGCTCGGTTCGCTTCAATCGGATCGGTCGTTCGCTGTCGCTATAGGTGATTGTCATCTTCCGCTCGGCGATCTCGGCCGATAGATTCTCGCCGGAGAGTTTCGTCACGCCGTCTTCCCGTTGACCCGACAAGGTGAACTGCCGGTCGCCCCGCGTCCATCCGTTGCCCGGCAGACCACCTTCGTAAATCACCGCGTCGAACTTCCCCTCGCCCAGAGCGATCACCTGCGCCCCCAACTTTCCACCGTTGCCGTCGGGCAGCGAACCTTTGCCGGCGTATTCTCCCTGGACGGCGAAATCCGGGTCGGCTTTGGCCTGCTCCGGATCGATGATTTCCTGCGCCGTCGCCGGGCACGCGATCTCACAAACGACACTGACTGCTAACAGACAACACAATGCACGGACCATGGCGGTTCCTTTTTCTTCAGTGGAGGTTGTGGCTTCGTTGTTTGCCCGAGCGGGGTTTGCTGCCATCTTGCCGCATTGAGACGGCGAAGTCAACTGTCTGGAAAATTACTGAGAAAGGTGTAGACTGGCACTATTTAGCCCGTTGTGAATACACGGTGGGGAAGTGCGTCGATTCCTACATTTAGCCCGTGGTGAATACACGGCGGGGATGCGTGGCGGATGTGCGCCGACCCCGGGTGCGTTCACCCGGGGCTAAATATGAAAGGCCCCCGGGTGTGTTCACCCGGGGCTAAATACTATGGATGAACGATTGAGATTGCTGATTCTTGGGGCGCATCCCGATGATGCGGAGTATCACGCGGGTGGGCTGGCGTCGATCTATCGGGAATTGGGGCACGAAGTGAAAATGGTCTCGATGACCAACGGCCAGGCCGGGCACCACGAGCGACCGCCCGACGAACTTGCCCGCATCCGCCGCGAGGAAGCGGCCGCGGCCGGACGCGTGATCGGCGCCGTCTACGAAACCTGGGACGTCCCCGACGGCGAACTGATGCCGACGCTCGAGATGCGCCACCGGGTGATCCGCGAGATCCGCACCTTTCGGCCCGATCTGGTGCTGACCCACCGCCCCTGCGACTATCATCCCGACCACCGGGCGGCCGGACAACTCGTCCAGGACGCGACCTACCTGGTCACCGTGCCAAACGTCCTGCGCGACGTGCCCGCGCTGTTCCGCGATCCGGTCGTCGCCACCATGGCCGACCTGTTCACCAAGCCGGCGCCGATGGCCGCCGACGTCGTGCTGGACGTCACCGACCGGCTCGACACGATCGTGGCCATGCTGGCGTGCCAACGCTCGCAGGTCTTCGAGTGGCTACCCTACGAGGAGGGCATCCTGGAGACCGTACCCGACGGTGAGACGGAGAAACTCGCATGGCTTCGCGGCTGGTACACCAAACATATCCTACCGCGGGCGAACCATTTCCGCCGCGACCTGATCGCCGCTTTCGGCGAAGAGCGCGGTCGGCAGGTCGAACTGGTCGAGGTCTTCGAGTTGAGCGACTACGCAGCATCGGCCGACGCCGCAACGCGAGAGCGGCTTTTCCCGGGGGCCCATTGCCGTGGGCCGGGGAAGTAACATGGGGGCTTGCACCCTACGGTCCAAGCAACTGGTTCAGAAAGATAATTGCCCCGACGATCGCAGCGCCGATCGAAGCGACCAGCACCGCGGCGCTGCCGACGTTCAGTGCGGTGCGGACGTGCGGGTCGAACTGGTCGGTGATCGCCTTGGCCAGCGACTCCAGCGCGCTGTTGAACATCTCGGCACAAAACACGAC
>JABMRB010000086.1 GCA_013202865.1 Candidatus Nealsoniibacteriota bacterium
CCAATAATCTGACCCGTAAGCTCTTCATGCATCAACATGATGTTTTTTCTTTTCTTTCTTAATACGGAGCGAATGCGACTATCTTCTCGGAATGATTTCTTCTCCGTGTCCTCCGTGTCTCCGTGGTGAATTCTCTTCTCTTCCTTCATTGCCCCAGCAGTTCATCCACGGCGGCGCCGATATCGGGGCGCTCCATCAGCGACTGGCCGACGAGCATTGCACCGACGCCGGCCGATTCGAGACGCAAAACGTCTTCGCGCGTGCGGATGCCGCTCTCGCCGACTACGACACGGTCGGCGGGGATCCGGCCGCGCAGTTCGAGCGTGTGCCGCAGGTCGGTCTCGAACGAGCGCAGGTCGCGATTGTTCACACCGATCAGTCGGGCGCCGACGTCCAGCACACGGGGCAGGTTGTCCGGCTCGAACAACTCGACCAGCGGAGTCATCCCCGCCTCGACGATCGCATCGTGTAGCGTCCGGAGCATCGCGTCGTCGAGACACTCGGCGATCAGCAGCACGGCATCGGCCCCGGCGGCACGGGCTTCGATCACCTGGTACGGGTCGATAATGAAGTCCTTGCGCAGCACGGGCAGATCGACGGCCGCGCGGATCTGCCGCAGGTAGTCGAGGCTGCCTTGGAAGTAGGGCTCGTCGGTCAGCACGCTGATGCAATCGGCGCCGTGCTGCTGGTAGATCGTAGCGATCTCGACCGGCTGGAAGTCGGCCCGAATCACCCCCTTGCTCGGACTGGCCTTCTTCACCTCGGCGATCAGCCGGATGCGGCCCGGGCGCGCCGCCGCGGCGAAGAAGTCTCGCGGCGGCGGTGCAGAGGCAAGTTGCCGGCGCAGCACGCTCTCGGGCACGTCGGTCTTCGCCCGGGCGACTTCCTCGCGTTTGGTGGCGACGATCTTGTCGAGGATGGTGGGCATGAGAGTATCTCCGGCGCAAGGACGGGCTTCTTCCACCCGCGCTTCCGCCGGATGAACCTTGTTCTCATATTCACATGGCAAACATCTCAGCAAGTGCGTCCCAATCACGAAGCTGATCCTCGCTTGCCCGGTGGCAAGCCGCCGCCGCAGAATCCCAATTCTCCCGAGGCCGCTTGGTGGAACGGATGATAACGGCGTCGCCCGACACCTTGATATCCAGCTTGTCGGTCAAGCCCGCCTGCTCAATAACGGCCTTGGGAAGACGGACCCCCAGCGAGTTTCCAATGCTAATCAGTTTTGCTTGCATAGCCAAGCCTCTTTGGATACGGGGATGTAATTACATTGTAGTTCCCGCAATCCCGAGAGTCAACGCCGGGTGCCGCTTGCCCCCTTAGCAATGTCGTGCGAGGAATTGCTAAGCCGCAAGCGGATGTTACCCCGTTCTAATGCTTAAAGTGCCGTCGGCCGGTGAAAACCATCGCGAGGTTGTGCTTGTTGCAGGCGGCGATCACGTCGTCGTCGTTGCGGGAGCCGCCGGGCTGGATCAAGGCGGCGACGCCGGCGTCGGCGGCCGTGTCGATCGAGTCGGGGAAGGGGAAGAAGGCGTCGCTGCCGAGCGCCGAGCCGGGTGCCCGATCGCCGGCCTTCTTGATCGAAATCTCGACCGAGTCGACGCGGCTCATCTGGCCGGCGCCGGCACCGAGCAGCATGCGGTCCTTGCAGAGCACGATCGCGTTCGACTTGACGTACCGCGCCATCGCCCAGGCGAATCGCAGGTCGGCCATTTGCTCGTCGGACGGCTTGGTGTCGGTGACCACCTTCCAGTCCTCTTCCGGGTCGTCCAGCACGTCGGCGTTCTGCATCAGCAGGCCGCCGTCGAGGTGCCGTAGCGCCCATGGCTCGCCCGGCGAGTCGATTGGTCCGACCTTCATCAGCCGCACGTTGGCTTTCCACTTGGGCTCGGTGGTGAGGATCTTCACGGCCTCTTCGTCGAAGTCGGGTGCGACGATCGCTTCGATGAACATCCCCGGCTCGGTGAGCACCTTGGCCGTCGCGGCGTCGACGGTGCGGTTGAGCCCGATCACCGATCCGAACGCGCTGAGCGGATCGCCGGCCATCCCCTTGCCGAGCGCTTCGGCGATCGTGCCGGCCACGGCGGCGCCGCAAGGGTTGTTGTGTTTGATGACCGAGGCGGCCGGTTCGTCGAACCCGCGGACGATGGCCAACGCGCTGTCGAGATTGAGCAGGTTGTTGTAAGAGAGACCCTTGCCGTGGAGTTGCTCCGCATTGACGACGTTCGTGCCGGTGCTTCCGGAGGTGGCGTAGAGCGCGGCCTGCTGGTGCGGGTTCTCGCCGTATCGCAAGACGGCCTTGCGCCGCAACACGGTGCTGATCGTGCCCGGGAAGGGGCCCTCGGCCGTTTGTCCGGCGAAATAATCGGCGATGGTCCGATCGTATTGCGCGGTATGGGCGAAAGCCTCGCCGGCCAGCTTGCGTCGCAACTCGAACTTGGTCGAGCCGTTGGCTGCGATCTGCTCGAGAATCTCGGGATACTGCGCGGTGCTGGTGGCGATCGTGGTGAAGGCGTAGTTCTTCGACGCCGCGCGAACCATCGTCGGGCCGCCGATGTCGATCTGCTCGATCGCCTCGTCCATCGAGACGCCCTCTCGGGCAATGGTGGCCGCGAAGGGGTAGAGGTTCGCCACGACCAACTCGAAGGTGACGATGCCGTGCTCGGCCAGCGATTTCAGGTCGTCGGGATTGTCGTGGCGGCAGAGGATTCCGCCGGCCACCGCCGGGTGCAACGTCTTCAGCCGCCCGTCCATCATCTCCGGAAACCCGGTGTACTCGGACACACCCTTGACCGGGATCCCTTCGGCTTCGAGTTTCTTCCGCGTGCCACCGGTGCTGTAGATTTCCACGCCGGCGGCGGTCAGTCCACGGGCAAAGTCGGCAAGTCCCTGCTTGTCGCTGACGCTGATCAAAGCCCGTTTGATGGGAGGCGACTCCATGTGTATACCTTTCAAGAGGGGGTTTCCGTTGGAGCTTCGCGTCATTCTCGGATGCGAAGCCTGCTGTCGAGAGGAGTCTATTCTGGGCGTTTGCCGCCGGCAGTCAAGGGGCCGAGCGGAAGTGCGTGAAGATACGCAAGAAAGGGTAGCTGGATTCGCGAGAATTCAGTCGAATGCGGCGACGACTGAATTCTTGAGAATCCAGCTATCAGAAACATTAGGCCTGACAAAGCTTAGAACGGATTGCCGAAGGGGTTGTCGGCGTCGGCACCTGCACCACCGCCGCCGCCGGCATCGCCGCCGCCAAACGGGTCAGCGTCATCCGCTCCGCCGCCGGCATCGCCGCCGCCGCCGCCAAACGGGTCAGCGTCATCCGCTCCGCCGCCAGCATCGCCACCGGCATCGCCGCCGCCGGCATCGTCACCGAACGGGTTGTCGCCATCGGCCGGGGCGAGCGGGTCCTTCTCACCGGCTCCGGGTTGCTTGACGGGCTGCCCACCCGGTGGCGGGTCGCCGGGCTGGTCGCCCGCGCCGGGCGCCGCTTCAGCGCGGGTGTCGAGGTGGCGGATTGGCTCGGTCAGTTCGACCTCGTGCAGACACTGGATCAGCCCCGTTGTCGTGGCCAGATAGATTCGGTCGGTCTGGGCGTTGATCATTCTCATCGGCAGCAGGGAGGCGTCGATCGTATCGAGCCGCATGCCGGTTTGTGCGCTGAGCACGCGGATTCGGCCCAGCTTGTCGGCCGCGTAAATGCGTTGCTTGCTAGCGGCAATGAACTGGGTCACGCCGCGCGTCCACCAGATTTCATCGGAGGTCTTGGCGTCGAGACAATACATGCCGCCAAGTTGGGTTGCCACGTAGACCCGTGAGCCGACGACCACGGCCGGCTGGATGATCGGCTCGCCGGTGGAAAACCGCCAGAGCGTCTCGCCGTTCTTCTCCCGCACCGCATAGACGAACCCGTCTCGCGAGGCCCCGAAGATCAGCCCCGAGTCACCCGCGATGGCCGGGTTGGGCGGGAGGTAAGTGGGCCGGGCGGTGATTGCAGCGTCGGTCTCGAGGCGATACTTCACAGCGAAGCCATCTTCGCGCCGCAGGTCGATTCGCCCGATGTTAAGGAAGCCGCGGTCGGTCGGCCAGGCCACAAACTCGTCGCCCTCGTTCTCGAACGTGACCAGTGGCTGGACCAGGGCCTTGCCGAGCGATTGGCAAGACAGGGGCGGAACGTACTGCTGGTTGACCCGGATGTTCTCGCGTCGCATCTCTTCGTGAGCCTCGGTTTCCTCCGCGGTGGGATTCGTTTTCTTACCCAACTCGAAGAGCGGATCGACGAGCGGTTCCAGCCGGTAGGCCATGACCATGCCGTTGACCATTGGCACATAAGCCCGCCGCTTGCTCAGCGCCGGTCCGGCGCCGGGCGCCCCGCCGACCTCGACTTTGAAGAGCAGGTCGCCGTTGAATCGATTGCAGACGTACAAACGGGAGCCGTTGACCACTGCCAACAGGTCCCGGTTCAGCCCCGGCGTCATGCTGGGATGATTGGGGCGACCGACTTGCCGAGCCCAGAGCGTTTCACCCGTCTCGGCGTCGATGGCATGGACGGTTGCCCGGTCGGTCTGCACATAGAGCACGTCTTCGTGGAGCACGATGAAGCGGACGCGTCCTTGAGAACGATCCAACTGGATCTGCGCAAACCAAGGCCGCGTGAGGCCGTGTCGCGCGGCGGCTATTTCGGAGATAATCGGTGAGTCAGGAGCGGTCCAGGCAGGGCCAACGGGAAACAGCCCGGCCACCAACACCGCAGCAATTACAAATCGTCGCATCGTGATCTTCCTCTACACTGTCCAGGGCTCCGGGAGCTACCGGAGCAATTACCCTTTCGAACGAGGGGCCCAACTCCTCCATGATAACCGCAACGGCGGGAAAAGGCACGCGGAAAACCGGGGTCGAATTGAGAGATGAATCCCCCGGCGAGGTGGCAAGACCCCCCTCGCGTGCCGATAATCAGCCTTCGGCGCCCTTGTCTCCCGGGGCCCAGCAGTCGCGAGGCCCCAAGATCCTCTCTGCCTGGCATTCTACCTGCTGTGCAAACATCGCGAAGCTGCGCGAGTGGGACTTGAGGCTCTCGATGTGACTCGCATCCATCGAGCGGACCAGCGGCAGCGCTACCCTTTGCACGTCGTCGGATGTTGCCGCGGGTCTTCCATAGAACTGCTGTTTCAGGTTGCGGCGAGATTGCATCTCGGCTCTCAGCAAAGCCCGCTGCTGTTGTACGAGGGCTCGGCTCGTCAACAGCCAGGCTTCGATGGCTTCCACGGGTACGGCGATCAAGACGGGCCAGTGAGTTCCTGGTTTTTCGGGTAGCCAATTGAGTTCGGGCCGCACACGACGGACAATCTGGTCGATCTGGCACCACCGGCACTCCGCGTTGATACTGCCGACGTGCAGGTCGTGTCGGGCGTGCTTCGGGTCCTCGCCGATGCCTTGCGCGTCGAGGTCGACGTTTCCGTCGTTGTCGACGCCCACGACGGCGAATTGCGCACATTTCCCGTAGAACCTCTTGAGCGCGCTGGGGATCACCTGGAGGACGAATTCCCATCCCCGGCCGGGCGCATCGATCCAGTCGGGGTCGATGTCGTCTTCGGGCAACTCAAGAAGTTTTGCCAGATAGGCTCGCAAGATGAGATGATCCCAACCTTCGACGTGAAACCCGACGCGCAACGGCATGGATCACAGGCCCTCGTAAAGTCCGGTTGCCCATTGATGCCCGATCGATTCCCCCGCCTCCGCTTCATGATGCAGAGCAGTCCGAACGTCCGGCAACGACGTCACTCGCGTTTGCCCGTCGCATTGCTCGACCACTTGCACGCACTGCGGCATGTCGCGAAAGAAGTCCACCAAATAGGGTGAGTGAGTGGAGAGGATCACCTGTGTTGGTTGCTCGCCTGTCTGCGGATAGCCCAGCCCGAGCAGGCGGTCGAACAACCAGCGCAGACGTCGGGGGTGCAATCCGCTTTCCGGCTCCTCGATGCATAACACGGCGGGGCGTTTTGGTCCGTGAATGATGCACAGCAACCCCAGAGTGAGCAATGTCCCGTCGCTGAGGTCCGGAGCTGCGATGTGTCCGTACTGGTCTTTGAAGGAGATCGCGATTCCTTGCTTGTCGGGACCGAGTTGCGTGACGTGGATGGCTTCCATCTCGGGAAGAATCTCGCGCATTCCGGCCATAATGGCAGCGTATGCCGGCTCTTCAGGATGAGACTTCAGCCACGCCAAGAAGTCGGGAAGATGTTCACCCCGGTAGCCGATTCGATTCCAAGGCTGCCCTTCGCCAAGCGCCTTCAAGGACGAAACCTCAAGGTGGTAATACCCGAAACTCGATAGGGCCTTTGCCACGGCGCGGGCGAAGCGAGGGCCGGGCGCGTCGAGGGTCACGCGCGAGTCGTTGTGCCAAACTCGGTTGAGGATGGTGGGTTCGTTCGTCGCAACTTCCCCAAATTCTCCGACATGTGAGTCGCCCCAGCGTGAACGTCGCTGGAACACCCACTCCCAACGTCCGTTTGGCTGACGGCGTTCCAGCGTCTCCTCCAGGACGTAGAGTCCTGTCGGGTCAGGGGCATCGACGATCTGGAGCTTGTATCGGGCATGCTGGTCGGGAAAATCGAGAAGCTGATCGACCTCGACCTCGAAACCGATCGGGTCCGTTTGGTTTGCGCTGCGGGTTCGGACCCAATGGAACTCTCCCAACCCCGGCGGAAACAACTCCACAAGCGACCGATGAACCGAGGTCTGGACGAGAACCAATCCCTTGAAGATGTTCGACTTTCCGGAAGCCACGGGCCCGACCAGCACTCCGACCGGAGTCAGACCGAGGATTGAGTCACGATGACTCCGGTAATTCAGCAATCGCAGACTGGTGAGCATGTGTCGTTAGTTCTCGCTTTTCTCGTAAGGCCTGCTTCAACCTACCAGACAACCTCGTTGCCGAGAAGTGGGATGGGCGTGCGGAGTTTCGTAAGCCCTCGTTTTGCAGGGGTAAGCCCGCCTGGTACGCCAAGAAATGGGGAAACCGCACCTAGTAGGTGCAGATTATGGACATGACGACCCGCTGGACCAGATCGGGGTGGCCCCTTACCATGAACGGCAGTGACGATTCTCCGCCCACTATTGTGGGTGGCTTGATATACATCCGCGTGGTCGTGGTCAAGCGACCGGGAACGTCAACCTGTTCCGCTGCCCAGCCCACGACCGCCAGGAGATTGCCTGAATGGAACTCGACCAACTGGGACCCGATGCCGCGAAAAATGCTCAGGAAATCCTCGGATACCTGAATTTTTCCTCCGGTGCGCCGGATCCCGGATTCTCGAAGAACCTCAACGACCTGTTCGGCCTGATCGACGAGGCTCGCCAAGGCAGCGAACGGCCGACCTGGCGGCTGCTCGGCGACGTGTTGGGCGGTGCGCTCGGGCGGCTCCGCGGCAGTTCCGACGCGTTCCGCCAGGTCGACCAGGCCGAGGCCGTGCTGCGGCTGGTCTTCGAGGCCGCCTTGCCCGGCTACCGGCAATTTCACGCCGATCTGCTGTTTCACCAAACCGACGAGTCGCTTTTCCGGCCGTTATTTGTCGGCCAGGTCTGCGAGGCCGTGCTGCGACAAGGCGGCCCATGGGACGAAACGGATCGGATCGTCGACGGCGCCGTCGCGCAGCTCAACGACTTCCTCGGTTACCGACCGGTGGCCGTGCTGGAAAGCGACCAGAAGATTCAACCGTACGCCCACGAATACGTCCGCCCGATCCCGCTCTTCATTCGCTCCGTGGGGGTTGCCGTGGGCGCGCATCGCGAGGTGGTCCGGCGGGCCCTGGCGATTCTCGAACAGACCGACCCGACCCTGCTGTTTCAGGCCTGGTTCGATCCGGAGATGCTCGACGAGTTGGCCGTGGACCCCAGGGCGTACGATTTCGATCACCCGGTCAACAAGCGGCCCAACTACCTGTTCGGCCAATGGGATCTGCACAAGCTCGACAATTCGGGCCGGTGCCGGCGGTTCGTTTTGCAGGAGGTGGCGCTGGAGGCGATGATTGCGCGGATCGAAGCCCGTAGCGACTTGCCTCGCGAGGAGTTGCTGTTCGAGGCAGCGGCCGTGCTGGCGGGCACGATGCTGATGGGCGCGGGGGTCAGCGGCAACCGGCCCGACGCCCACGATTCGAGCACGACGCTAGCCACGCTCGTGCAGCATATCGCCGTCTACCGCGACACCTTCTACGAGCAATTGATCGGGCGGCTTTCCGGGCGGCACGCCAAGCGTCTGCAGGCGGAGGCGGTCGAGCTCAGGCAGCCGTTCGGCGGCGCGCGGCAGGAGTTCAACCAGTACCTCGCACGACGCCGCGCCGAACAACTCCAGCACGTCAGCCTGGCCCAGTTCTACTCGCGGATCGGGTATCTCGACGCGGCTGCCGAACAGGTCGACGTCGTGCCGGTCGCCTCGGCACGGATGAAATGCGATATCCAATGCCGGCTGACCGCCGCCGATCTCAGCCTGCAAGCCGGGCAACTGGACGAAGCGGCCGCGCTGCTGCCGGAAGTCGAAAATATCTTGTATCGGGCGATCGAATGCGGAGCCATGGTCGATCCCTGGAACGTGTTGGGTTTCGGCGGGCAGTACAGCCTCTTTCCGGCGTTGGAAAACAGCATCCCGGATCATCGCGTCGACGAACTGGTCGGTCTGATCGGCGAGGTCTTCAACTTGTACGTCAGGCTCCAGAAAGGGGCCGCCGCCGCCGGCGACGACAAGCTGCGCGACCGGCTCTCCGACGGCTTGACCAATCTGGCTCAGTGGTGGGACAAGTTTGCCACGACCGGGCTCGGTGAGATCGAGAGTATCTCCGGCGAAGCGACCCGCGCATCGGCCGACCACGTGGCCACCGCGTTGCGGGCGTGGCACGAGGCGGGTACGGCCGCCGGCGATCTGGCCTTCTGGCGAAGCCACGTCGAGCAGTTCCGCTCACCCAAAGCTTATGCCCTGGTGGTCGAAGCCCTGCTCGAGCAGCGCGACCCGGTCGCCGCCATGGCCCTGCTGGTTCAGTGGCTCAGCCGGGCCGAGGAGATCCCGCTGGCTGAGGAGAACCACAGTTTCTGCGATTTGGCCCTGCGGTGGATGGAAGACCTCTGGCGAAAACGCGACGAAACAGACAGGCAGGCCGGGACTGGGCAGACCGACGCCGGGCAACGTTGGGATCTCTCGCGGAAGTTTCTCGACTATCTCGAGGCCAACGCCGAGGAGTATTGGGAAGTGCCGGACTTCGAGTTGGCCGGCCACGTGCTCAACGGGGCCGCCGAGACGGAACAACCGCCGACCGCGGACGGTGAAGACGGCGTCGACAACGAGGACGATAACGTCTTCGGCGCAGCCTACGAAGGCGTCACTTACCGCGACAGTACGGACGACGGTTTCGACGGCGAGATCCTCGACGGCGGCGTGGATGACTCCGATTTCGAGCTGACCTTCGAAGCGGAACGGATCATCGAACGGCTCAGCTTCCTCACGACCCTGGCGAACCTCTGGCGCCTGGCAGCCGCCGCCTCGGCGCCCGGTGACAACGCCGCTTCGGCGCCCGGTGACAACGCCGCCTCGGCGCCCGGTGACAACGCCGTCTCGGCGCCCGATGACAACGCGCACGACGACCGCGACGACGAACTGGCCGGCTGGTTGCGTCGGGCAACGGCCAACCGGGCCGAGCTGTTGAAATTGCTTGCGGTCGTCCATCGCTATCCGGTTCCCGACCCCCAGGGAACGCTCGAGTCGCTGGTCGAGTACGACCGCCGCCGGGGTATCAAGGATATGCTCACCGAGCAGATCATCGCCGCCTGCGTGGAGACGGCCGACGCCGGGCAGATGATTTGGGCCACCATGCATCGCCAGGAGCCGATGGACCACGAAGGACTCGGCGGTCTGGAGGATTGGGAAGAACCGGCCGGTGAAGTGTTCCGCGCGGTGATTCGCCACGACACGACCGCCGTCAATGCCCACTGGCAGAACTTGATCGAAACTCTGTTGAAGCAACCGCTGTTGTACGTGGCCTTGGCCCGGGGCGGCGATCCGCAGCGGATCGTCTCCTCGCGAACCCTCCAGCGAACGCTCTGCCGGCTGTTGGCGTGCCTGCCCCGGCTGGGACTGCTCTACGAGACGGCCTGGTTGATCGAGACGGCCCAGGATATGGAATTGAACCATCCGGTCGGGCCCGGCGCGATCACCGAATTCGACCGCATCTTCCAGATCGGCTGCCAGGCCATCGCCCGATGCCTGACCGTCTCGTCGGAGGACTGGGAGGTTGCCGAATCACCCGACGACGAATCACCCGACGACGATCTGATCGAGTTGCTGGAGCGGACCACCGAGGCCTTGTTGCAGATCTGGCTGGCACACAGCCAGGGTGTGCGCCTCTCGATCCTGGAGACGATCTCCGGCCAGTCGCACTGGCCCAAGCTGAAACGTTTCATCGAGCGCTACGGCGACGACCTGTTCACCCAGCATTTCATGAATTTCGGCAACCTCCGCGGAATCCTGCACCAGGGAGTCGACGCGTACGTCGAATCGCTCCTCGAGTTGCCCGACGCCGACGAACGGTTCCGGATGATCGCCGATCTCGACGGCCCGTTGCAGCGGGGCGAGACCGTCGGCCACCTCGAAGTGATTCTCGAAGCGATCGTCGAGAACTACGCCGAGTACATCGACTACAACAGCACGACCACGCAATCCGACCGGGGCGAGATGCTCTATGCCTTTTTGGATTTTCTGCGGCTCTCGGCCAGCTACGATCGGGTGGCCTGGAACCTGAAGCCGGTAGTGATTGCCCACGAGGTGATCGTCCGCCGGGGTCACGGCCAGGCGGCTCGAATCTGGCACCGGGCGGTTGCCCGGCGGACCGCCATCATGGCCGACGACCATCTCGCCCGACTCGAGCGGCTCACCAAACGGCACGGTATGCGGCTTCCCAGCGTCGCGGAGCGGCTGGGCCAGCGGTTCGTCCGGCCGCTGGCGATCGACCGG
>JABMRB010000087.1 GCA_013202865.1 Candidatus Nealsoniibacteriota bacterium
CCTATTGTTGATTCTGGCTGAAAACCCGATCAATGATTCTGAGCTGATTCTAATCGACGTAACTCCTTATTTCAAGCCAACTTAATGGTCGCCTCGACCGAGCTGCTGCGGTGGTCGCCAAATGTAAAGGCGGGGCAAAATTCGATTCATCGCGATTTCGCGTACCCTATCTTACCCAAAGCACGGGCTCCAAGGGGATATGTTCAGAGGAAGGAATCTGTGACGAACCTTTTCTTACACAGGGCACTTGGCGCGCCTGACAAAGTTGCTAAACTCCCTGCTGTGGGTTACCTGCCCACAGCGATGTAGTGCAGGGAAGCGTGGTGGGTAACGAGCCCATTTGTCGTCTTGCGAATGAGAATTATGCCTCGGAACGGACTCCACAAACTGAGCGAACAGCGGTTCCCCCGGGGACGTGATGCCCGAACTTCGAGGTTTTATCACCGGCGAGTTTCATCGCGCGCTGGACGAGCGATTTCGCGTGTCGCTGCCCAGGGAACTGGCCGACGTGCTCACGGCGGAGTCGGCCGACTGTATCTTGGCCAAGGAGCGGCCGGGGTGCGTGAGCCTCTGGAGTGCGGCACAGTGGCAAGGGCGGCTCGATCTGGGTATCGGTGTGGTCAAGCAGAAGATACAGGCGGGTTCGTTGCACGACCAGATCGGCCAGGTACAGCTTCTCGGGCGGCTGCTGTCCACCCGGCACCGGGCCGTGCAGTTGGCCGGGCGGGGGCGGTTGGTGATCCCCGAGGGATTTCGCGAGTTCCTGGCCGTCGAGCCGGGCGGCGACGTGATGATTATCGGGGCGGCCGTTTGCGTGGAGATCTGGGAACCGGCCGAGTGGCTCAACTACCTCCGCAAGCGGATGCCCCGATTCCGGCGGCTGTTCGATCGGCTGTCCGGCTAAGAGGCCACAACAGAAGAGACAACGTGACGCACATTCTCAGTGTGCCAAGCACATTGGAACCGTGCCCCACATATCAAGACATTCCATGTCCGGCCAGGGGGAGACATCAACGACCCCCCGGTGTGTCACCCGGTGGGAGATGCAAGTTAATGCTGAGGGAGCGTAGGGCGTAGGAAGCGCCCCTCCCTGTTCTCCCCCGGCCGGGCGTGGAAGACCTGGCGAATGACGAAGCTCGAATGACGAATGACGAACGGTCCGGCGGCGGCACCGGTCATTCAGCGGTTTTGCCTGGCTGTTCCTCTTGCACCGAGACGTAGACCATCCGCATCTCGTGCAACATGCGCTCGAGTTCGGAGGTCTCCTGCTCGGTTCGGTTGCCTTCGGTCTTTTCCTGCAACATGGCGATCGAGTCGATGGCGTACTTGGCGTGATCCAGATCGACCTCGGGTTGGTCCGAATTTGGCGGCGGCAGCATCCCCAGCGAGATCATCCCCTGCAAGTAGAGGCTGCCGGAGAGCATCGTCAGCGAGGGTGGCGGCAGCGGCTCCGCTGGGCCGGATTCGGCGCACGGCCCGGGTTCGGCGCACGAGCCGGGTTCGGCGGCAGCCTCCGAGTCATGTCCGCCACAGCCGCAGGCGGCCGCTTTCTCGGCCTCAATCTGGCTCTTCCAGTCTTCGTCAACAATGATTTTGGATTCTGCTTTCGGTTCGTCGGGCATGGTGGGCGTGGGGGTTGGGGATTCAGGGATTTAGGGGTTCAGGGATTCTTGGGGGCTGGACTCAAGGGGTTTTTTTTCCGGCGGGCGTTCACCACGATCCGTATGATGCTCCACCGCCGCACCGATGAAACCGGCAAACAGCGGGTGTGGACTGGTCGGCTGCGACTTGAACTCCGGATGGAATTGCACGGCCACAAACCACGGATGATCGGGAACCTCGACGACCTCGACCAGCGAACCGTCCGGGCTGGTGCCGGTGACCTGCATCCCGTGGGCGGCAAACTGCTGGCGGTAGGTGTTATTGAACTCATAACGATGCCGGTGCCGCTCGCTGATCTGCTCCGTGCCGTAGCACTCGGCCGCCCGGCTGCCGGCGGTCAGCGTCGTCGGCTGCGCCCCCAGCCGCATCGTGCCGCCCTTGTCGGTAATCGTCTTCTGTTCGTCCAGCAGGCAGATGGCCGGGTGGGGCGTGTCCTTGTCGAACTCGGTCGAGTTGGCGCCTTCCAGGCCG
>JABMRB010000824.1 GCA_013202865.1 Candidatus Nealsoniibacteriota bacterium
CCCACGGGCCGTTGTCGGAGGTGAAGACGAAGATCGTGTTGTCTTCAACGTGGGCGTCCTTCAAGGCTTTCGCGATTTGGCCGACCGACCAGTCGAGTTCCATCATCACGTCGCCGTAGAGCCCGGTTCCCGACTTGCCCTCGAACTTGTCGCTGCAGAAGATCGGCACGTGCGGCATCGAGTGCGGGACGTAGAGCAAGAAGGGTTTGTCCTTGTTGCGCCCGATGAAATCGACGGCGTGCTCGGTGTACCAAGTCGTCAAGTTCTTTTGCTGCTCGGCGGTAACGTCTTCGATCGCAACCTTGCCGTCGTCCCAGTACTGCAACGGAAACTTCCCCCAGAACCCGGGATTCTGCGGATGGTGTCGCCACATGTCGTTGGAATACATCAACCCGCAATTCTCGTCGAACCCCCGGGCCAACGGGCGCTGCTGCGGTACGTCGCCCAAGTGCCACTTGCCGAAACAGGCGGTCGTGTAGCCTTTGGTTTTCAGCACCTCGGCCATCGTGGCGAACTTGGGATCGAGACATGCCCGGCGAGGGGCATGGGCGCCACACACCTTCGTGCGGCCCGGATAACACCCGGTCATCAAGGCCGATCTCGATGCCGAACAGATCGCCTGCGGTACGTAGAAGTTATCGAAGCGGCAGCCCTCCTTGGCCAGTTGCTCGACGTGGGGCGTTTCGTACTTCGTGTCGGAAAAGGGCCTGAAGTCGGCCCAACCCGAGTCGTCGAGAAACACGATGACCACGTTCGGCGCCCGATCGGCGGACCGCAGTGGACCGGCACAAGCCATGGCGATCGCGAGAACAACAAGCATACAGAGCGGGCGGTTCATACGGGCATCTCCTTCAACAAGACGGCGACTGCTGTTTTCGAGTTCATCCGGCTAAAACGCAGGTGACAGATGGACCTATTTTCATGACTACCGTAGCTCAATTGTCGCAGCGTGTCAATCGTGCAGCGAGCACGCAAGCTACTTTGCCAGGGCGGATTCAATAAACGGCCACATGATGTCGGGGTCGCCGTCTTTGGCAAGCGTCGTCTTGCGATGGTCGTCATCCCGGTAGACTCCGGCGTACGTGTTCCAGCCGTCGCTGTCGTGACCGTGCGCACAAATCGCCAGCGGCCGAGTCGCCGTCGTTTCATCATCCGGAGTCAGCAGCCAAAACGGGATGGTTACGCCGGGCTCCGTTTCGATGTCTCCACGGCGGCGATGGTATCCGTCCTCCTGAACCGGCTTGCCGAGATGCACCACGGGCCTGTGGTCACCCGCATCGCGCCGGATACGAGTGAGCCCGAGCAGGTCAACGAGTTTATTGCGGGCATCTCGCTGCCATGCCGCGAAACCGCCTGGGTAGTCCGGCCGAAACGCCAGCGCACCGACGCCGTCGCCATGGATTCGTTTCAGGTAACGAGCCGGTGCATCGGCGTATTGGGCAAACGGTTTCTCGATCGCGTCCTGTGCAGCCGCCATGTCGATCACCGACAGGCCTGCCAGTAGTGCGAAACAGGTTCGCGTCAATGTTGTCATAGCTGATCGTCCTCCTGAGCCATACGTTCGACTATCTTTGTATTCATGTTGACGATAACCTCTTCGAGTCGGTATTTCAAGTCCCGTGCCGGCGGCAAGGGGATGGGAAAGCCGGCAGGGCGATGGTATGATTCACGTTGTGATGGAATAATGGCCGACAAGCGGCTAGCAATATCGCCGACACCCGCAAGCAGGCACGGCGCGGGGGTGAACCCCGCGGCTCGCTGGCAGTGCATTCATCCAGAGGAGTTGTGGTATGAAGAGAAGGGAATCTGTGATCTGCCGCGGCCCGGGCCTGCTGATCGCCGCGACGGCACTGCTATCGACGCCCACCTCCTTGCCGGCTGCCGACTGGCCTACGTATCGTGGCGATCGGCACCGTAGCGGGGCCACGGCCGAGAAGCTTGAATTGCCGCTGCGGCTGCGATGGACGCACCGCTCGCCCCACGCACCCCGCCCGGCCTGGCCTGCCCCGGCGCGGCGCAGTTATTGGCAGAACCTCTCGCACATCGAGCCGCGCGTCGTCGACGACGTCGCGTGGCAGCCGGTCGCGGCGGCGGGAAGCGTCTACTACGGCTCGTCGGCCGACGACCAACTCCGCTGCCTCGACGCCGACACGGGCCGCTTGCGATGGACCTTCTTCACCGACGGTCCCGTGCGGTTTGCCCCCTGCGTGGCCGGCGGACGCGTCTACTTAGGCAGCGACGACGGCTACGTCTATTGTTTGGATGCGGCCAAAGGGGATCTCGTTTGGAAGCATCAAGTCGTTGGAGTCGACCGGCGCATTGCCGGCAACGGGCGGATCATCAGTGCCTATCCGGTCCGAACCGGTCTGGTTGTCGACGGCGGCATCGTCTACGCCGTTGCCGGGCTGTATCCTACGCAGGGCGTGCGTTTGGTCGCGCTCGGCGCCGCCGATGGCCGCGTGATCTACAAGGTCCCGCTCGACGTCTCGCCACAGGGCTACCTGCTCGCCAGCGACGAATTGCTCTACGTGCCGACCGGCCGGACGAACCCCGTGGCCATCGATCGGGCGACGGGCCGGCTGGTCCGGAGCTTCCAGGGCCCCGGCGGTACCTACGCGCTGGTTGTCGGCGAGGAACTGATCGCAGGCCGCGGCAATGACGGCACACTGGCGGTGAGCGAACGGCGTTACTCGGGCCGGTTGCTGGCCAGCTTCCAAGGCAAGCAGATGGCCGTCACCACGCGGCGCAGCTACTTGCTCGACGACTCCGCCCTCAGTGCGATCGATCGAGTGCCGTTCATGGAGCTTACGCGCCGAATCCTCGCCGCCACCGGTGAGCACAATACGCTTGCCAAGCAGTTGAAGCAGAACCCGCCGAACGGCGCCGTGTTGCGCGAGCAGATTGCGCAGCTCAAAACGCAACTGGACCAATGGGCCGTCGAGCGACGCGCGTGCCTGCTGTGGAAGGTGCCCGCGGTGGGTTCGCAATCGCTGGCCGTGGCGGCCGGCATGGTTTTTGTCGGGGGCGCCGGTAGCCTGGCCGCCCATCGTACCGACACCGGTCGACCGATCTGGCAAACGAAGATAACCGGCACGGCCCTGGCCCTGGCAATCGCCAACGGTCGGCTGTTGGTGAGCACCGATCGCGGCGAATTGCTCTGTTTCGCAGGGAGTGGTCTGGACATCAAGAAGGCTGCCCCGCCTAAGCCTCCCGCCACCGTGAGCGATGACCAGGCCACGGTGCTGATTGACCGCCTGCTCAACGCGGGCGCCGCACGCAAAGGATATGCCCTGGTCCTCGGCGCCGCCGACGGGCGGCTTGCCCGGCAGTTGGTCGACAAAACGGAGTTGAACGTCGTCGTCGTCGACCGCGATGCGGCAAGCGTGGCCCGGCTGCGTGAACGATTCGCCGCCGCAGGGCTCTACGGCTGCCGCATCACTGCGCACCAACTCGTCGGCCCCCGGCTGCCGTTTGCCGATTGCCTGTTCAACGTAGTGATCGGCGAATCGGCGTTGCTGCTGCAAAGCGAGCTGCCGTGGGCGGCAACCGAGATCCAGCGCGTCACGCGTCCTTGCGGCGGCGTCTCGTGGACCAATCCCGATGGGCCGCCGGTACTTCGAGGCCCTTTGCCCGGCGC
Organism: Candidatus Nealsoniibacteriota bacterium; assembly: GCA_013202865.1. Classification (GTDB taxonomy): domain Bacteria; phylum Planctomycetota; class Planctomycetia; order Pirellulales; family Thermoguttaceae; genus JABMRB01. Next base: position 3,638 of record JABMRB010000824.1, read on the forward strand.
CGGTTCGTGGACCCATCTCTACGGCAATACGGCCAACACGTCCAACAGCGGCGACCGTCGCGTCGGGCGGCATCTGGCGCTGCAATGGTTCGGCCCGCCGGGGCCGCAGCGGATGGTCGACCGGCACCTTCGGGCTCCCGCCCCGTTGTGCGACGACGGTCGACTGATCGTTCCCGGCGAGAACCGGCTGATCGGCGTGGACGCCTACAACGGCACGGAGCTTTGGGACCTGGAGTTGCCCGGCAGCCAGCGTTACTCCATGCCTTACGACGCCGGCTACATGAGCCTCGGCGGCCGCACCCTGGCCGTGGCGGTCAACAAGAAATGCTGGATCATCGACGCGGAAACCGGTCGCGTGGTGCGGAAGATCCCCGTGCCCGAGAAGCCTGCGCCCGAGATCCCCGTGCCGAGCCCACCCGGCAGTGCGACTATTCATTGGGGTTACGCCGCGCTGGTCGGCGGGCGACTGCTGGGCAGCGTGCAACGAGCCGACGCCTCACGGACGAAGCCCAGCCGGCCTCAGATCGACGTGGACTACCACAGCGGTCAGCCGATGGTCGTCAGCGCCGAATTGTTCTCGATCGCACCGACCGGCGGCCGGCCCGACTGGCGCTACCGTCCCACCGGCGCAATTATCAATGCAACCATCACCGTGGCCGACGGCTGCGTCTACTTTGTGGAAGCCCGAAACCGCGCGACGATCGCCGCGCACGACAAGTCCGGGCGGATCGCCGCGCACGTGATGCTCCCGTCGGACGCCTACCTGGTCGCGTTGGACGCCGCCACCGGGCGGCCACGCTGGCAGCAGCCGCTGAGCGAGCATGTACGCCGTTCGACCAATATCATTTTCTTGCAGTATGCCAAGGGGTCTCTGATCCTGACCGGCTCGTACGACGATGGCAAGCGGTCCGTCTATCGCATGGAGGTTTGCGACGCCACGACCGGCCGGCCGCGATGGCAGGCCGAGCACGCCAACGGGACCGAAGGGTTCGGCCACGGCGAGCAAGTACACCACGGCGTGGTGGTCGGCGACGTGCTCGTGGCCGAGCCAGCCCTTTACGATCTGGCCACCGGGCAACGGATCGATCCCACCGGCGCCGCGGCAAACTGGGTCCTGCATCGCGGCGGTCACTCGTGCGGCACCATGTCGGGCGGCGCCGCGTGCCTTCTCTTTCGCGCCGGGAACCCCGTGCTGATGGACTTGACACGCGAAAAGGGCGGCCGCGGGGCGATCTATCGTCTTTCGCCGTCGCGGCCCGGTTGCTGGATCAACGTCATCGCCGCCGCCGGTTTGGTGCTGGTGCCCGAGGCCAGCGCCGGATGCGTCTGCCCCTTTTCGCTACAGACCTCGATGGCCCTGGCACCGGTCGTCACGACGCAGGCCCCATTGCCGCCGCCGTGATGCTGTCCCCTCTGGCCAACATGAGTGAGACAAAAGCCTTGACAACATAAACGGCCCCAGCGAGAATCGCATGGGTCGCGTTCGATGGGCGAACCTCGCCAGGGTGGTTCTGATCGCATTGGACCGATAGGGAGTAACGCACTGGAGAACACGATATGAACACAACGGCAAAGAGCATCCTTGTCTGGCTTGTGATCGCATTGTTGCCCACGGTTCCGGCGGCGGGGTTGCCCGTGGTTCCGGCGGCGGGCGCGGAACGCTCGCGGGGTGAGCCGCTCGAGCCGGTTTACTTTCAGAAGATCAAGATCGACGGCTTCTGGAAGCCGCATTTCAAACGCCTGACTGAAAAGTGGATCCCGCATTGCATCAAGCAGATGGAGCCCGACGGCGAGGGCCGGGAACTGCTGAATTTCTTCCATGCGGCAAACAAGTTGAAGGGGGGGCATGGCAAGTTCACCGGTCGTCCCTGGAGCGACGCCTACATCTACAACACGATCGAAGCGGTCTGTCTGGCGCTGGCGATCGATGCCGCGGGTGATGAGGATCTGGCCAAGGCACAAGAATTGCTTCGCACGAAGATGAACGAGTGGATCCCGATTATTCTCGCCGCGCAGTGCGACGACGGCTATATCCACTCCTTCCACGTCGTTAACGAGTACCCGCGTTATCGCAACGTGGCGTGGCACGAGTTCTACGTGCAGGGGTATTTTCTCGAGATGGGCGTGGCACACTACCGGAGCACCGGTGGCAGCGACCGCCGCCTCTACGACGCGGCCGTTCGCTGCGCCGATCAACTCTGTGCATGGTTCGGCCCGGCGCCGAAGCGAGTTTGGATTCACGGTCACGCGGGGATGGGTTTGGCGCTGTGCCGGTTGGCCCGGCTGGTCGACGAAGTTGAGGGCCCCGGCCAAGGCGATAAATACTTCCGTCTGGCGAAGTTCCTGCTCGACACGCGCCACACCGTGGAAGAATACCGCACGCCTTATGGGCAGTCGCACCGGCCGGTCGTCGAGATGACCGACGCGGTGGGGCACGCCGTTCGGGCAACGTATTTCTACACGGCCATGGCCGACCTAGCGATGTTGGCCCGCGCCGATGATTATCTCACGGCCGTCGACAGAATCTGGGCCAACGCAATTCATCGCAAGCACTATATCACCGGCGGCGTGGGGGCCTCGCACCGAGGCGAGGCGTTCTCCGACGACTTCGACTTGCACAACGACGGCTACTGCGAGTCGTGTTCCGGCTGCGGCATGACGTTCTGGGCCGACCGCATGCACCGAGTCCACGGCAACGCCCGGCATATCGACGTGCAGGAGCGCACGCTCTACAACAACATCCTCGGGTCGATCGAACTGAGCGGCGAGAATTTTTTCTATCAGAATCCGCTCGGCTCGGAGAAGGCCCGCACTGCCTGGCACGGTTGCCCCTGCTGCGTGGGCAACATCCCCCGTGCGCTGCTGGCGCTGAAGGACTTGATGTATGCTCTCGACGCTGACAAGGAGACGCTTTACGTCAGCCACTTCGTCGCCAGCGAAGGGTCGATTGCCGAGGTCGGCGGCACTTCGTTGCGGATTCGGCAAGAGACCGACTATCCGTGGAGCGGCATCGTGAAGATCAGTCTGGCCCCGGAGAAAGAGGCCAAATTCACGCTGAGAATCCGCATCCCCGACCGAACCGAGAGCAACCTCTACACGGCGACGCCCAAGCTCGACGGGAAATTCACCGTTCGCATCAACGGCACGGCCGAATCGCCGCCGCTGAGAAACGGTTACGTAAGCCTCGATCGCGTATGGCGGCGCGGCGACGTCGTCGAGTTGACCTTGCCCATGGACGTGCATCGCGTTCATTGCGACGATCGCGTGGCGGCCAACCGGGGCCGCGTTGCGCTGATCCGGGGACCGATCACCTACAACGTAGAAAACGTCGACCACGACCGCGACGTCCGTGACCTCATCCTACCGCCCGGCGCACCGTTGAAAGCCGTCTGGAAACCGACGTTGCTCGGCGGCGTCATGGCGATCGAGGGCCAGGCCGTGGTTCAGACCGACGACGGCCCCCAACCAACAAAGCTGATCGCCGTACCAAACCATGTACGCCTAAACCGCGGCGGCTGGTCGCAGGTTTGGATTACAGAAGACCCGAAAGAAGCGGTGACCGCCCGCGAAGGGCTGTAAGGTTCTCAAACTGTAAACGTGCTGCGGAAAATACGAATAGATATGTATGGTGTCCCCTGAACTTGGATTCGACTCTGTTCAACGAAGGAGCATGAGATGGCTGATAATGGGAAGACCTTTGCGACTCTAGTACCGGAGTTCTTCTTCGACGTTATCTCTCGGATTATTCCGGGGACGATTCTGATACTCGCTGTATGCTACGAGCTGAAGGGGTTTGCGGAAGGTGGGGCATTTGAGATCGGCAGACTATTGGGATCTGGCGTAGGTGTGGCAACTTGCCTGCTTTTCTTGCTACTCGGAGTGTCGCAGGCTGTTGGGCTTCCGCTTTCTGTATTCGGATACCTGTTCCAGCCGCTGTACTTCAAGAGGGCATGGAAGTCACTTGGTACGAAGAAACTAGAATGGTTGCGCCAGACACTCAAGAATGTGCTTGGCCTTGAGTTCCCGGAACCAGCCAATATGACGAATCGGCACTTCCAAGACCTCTATGAAAACACACACGGTTATGTGAAACAACACAGCGCAGCCTCAAAGACTCTGTTGCCCAAACTGAGCGCTGAATCAGCGCTGTGCAACAACTTGGCGGCTGCTCTTGTTGTATGGCTGGTAGTGTGGTTGAGCAATTGCCTACCAGAGGGTACGGCTTTCACTGAAGCGGGCTGGATGAGACTCGTGTGTTTCTTGGTCGGTATCGTCTTGCTGGTTTTCGCGGCGCGAACGAGGTACAGGAGACTGCTGCGTCGGCAGATCGTTCTGCTGCGGAATCTCATTCCAAACGAGCCTCAGCGAAACACATCAATTGCGGACGCTTTCAAGAACATCATTGAGCGGCATCAGATCGAACTCGAAAGTCTGGTTGCCGCAGATGCGCGACTTGCTGAAGTACTGACTCAGGCATGTACGTTCATCACCACGTGGGACGTCCCGGCATCGCAAGTCAATCTAGCGGAAGTGGATGCAATCGTCGCGTTTGCCTGCGGCCTCGGCGCCAACAACCAACCAGGATGCACGAATGACGGCTTGGCGGCTTTCATCATTGCCGTTCGGGAAAAAGGCTGTCAGGCTCCCATCGTGGCACAGTGGGAAGTTGCCGCTGCTTTGAAGGCAAGAGGCATCGACGTTAGCCATGAGGCTGTCACGAAAGATGACTACCTGACTACCTACGACGCGTGGATGCAAATGAAGGAGTTCACGGAGGGCGGCACACTTGGGGACGCGGTAAAGACCATACTTCTTGTTGCGCATCCAGATCACACGTTCCGTTGTATGAGACTGATCGCGAAATCTGCACCGCAGTTTCAGATCGTGGTTCCCGACCGCAATGACTTGCTCTCTGAAATGAGGAGTAAGGGGTGCGACGACGACGGGTTTGACGCCGGCTCCATACAGCCTTGGACAACCAGCCGGGCAGGCAACGTTAAACATGAGATTGAGTCGAGATTTCTGGCATCTCGAGAAGATAAGATTTGACTCGCGCGCTGGCCCCGGTGGCTACCTGGCCCCGAGACCCGTAGAGGATAAAGGCGCAGAGAATGCTCTGTAGAAAACGCTTGGATTCCGGGGTCAGAAATTCCGGGGTCAGAAATTCCGGGGTCACTGACCCCAGAATCCCGTGGTTCTATCTAGGGGTCAGACCTTGTTTTTTGTTTCTTGGACGAAGTTGCGAATCCTTGCTCTTCAAAAATAAGCCTCTTC
>JABMRB010000825.1 GCA_013202865.1 Candidatus Nealsoniibacteriota bacterium
ACTCTTGCGGGTCGGCTTGGGCGGCAACTCGTTCTCGGCTGCGCCCTTTTCTCGCTGCTGGGCGACTTCCTTCTCCCATTTCTCGATGAGCGGCTTCATGGCCGCGTCCCAATCGAACTCGGCCCGGCGCTTCTCGACCCAGTTCAGGTATCTGGCGGCCAGCGGATGGTCGTCGAACTTGTGACGGGGAACCAGGCTTTCAATCGACGCACCGCCGCGCGCGTTGTCGATAATGCCGACGGGAATTTGCAGCGCCCGCTGCAGACGCGATGCAAAGGTGTAGCCGATGGATGAAAACTGGCCTGCGGTTTCCGGGGTACAGACGGTCCAGCCGTCGACTCGATCCGCCGGTAGGTCCTTCTCGAGCGTGTATGACTCATTGGGCGAGATGCGGATCTCACGCAGCAACGGCAGGTGGGCGGTGGCGGTTTCCATGTCGGCACGGTAGGTCGCGCCCAATCCGAAGGCCATGTTGCTCTGGCCGTTCATTACCCAGACGTCGCCGATGAGAATGTTCTCCATCTCGATCGTTTCATCGCCCGAGGTAACGGTCAGCTTCTGGCCGGTGGCGTTGGCTTGCCGGGCGGGGAAGGTCACCTCCCAGCGGCCCGCCTCGCCGCCGGCGGTTGCTTCGTCTTTCGCTTGACCAAACTGGACGGACACCTTTTGCCCGGGCTCAGCCCAACCCCATATCGCGATCGGTTTGTCACGCTGGATAACCATGTTGCTCGAAAAGATGCCATGCGTCTTGAGTGTGCCGGCGGCGGCGTCACCCGCACACAACGCGATGGTCAGCAAAACCGATAGCGAGAGAATGAGTTGTCTGCAACGCATGGTTGTTTCCTTCTTATTTGGGCTCTTCGCCAGAATCTGTGGGCGAATCGAAAGCGTGTTGGTGATTTGAGGTCAGGTTTTCTGAGGTATAGGAGGACAAAAACAATCGAGGTTCCTCCGAAGATTCAGGGGTGAAACGAGATCGCAAGTACCGGTGCCTCTAGGATCTTACCATCGGCAGCCATCACGCAGTGATTTACACTCATTGTAGCACACGAACGCCTGCTGCGGAATGCATCTTGCGGCAGGCGGCGGCTTGTAGATCGATTGCCTCTTGGTGCCCGTAGACCGCAGAGGAGCATCGAAAATGGCTGAGAGGCTGTTCTCCGGGTTTCTCGGACGTTTTGAGAGGTTGGAAATGTGGCAGTCAGATTTTGACGTCGGCTGTGAGCGTCTGGAATCGCGGGTCTCTTCGATTCGGTTACTCGACCGGGACCGAAAAAAGGTGACAAACGCTTGAATTCTCGGCGTTTTCCAAACGGCCTCCAGCGCGTACCGTGTCGACGTCATGCGTCGAACATGTTACACTGTATCCTCGCATAGGTCACGGGTCAGACCCAACGAATCAAGGACACGCTGAATCATGAATAGACTCCATTTGCCAAGCCGCCTCGCTGTGTTGGTCTTTTCTGTGTTGGTCTTTGCACTATCTGCTTCTCCTGCGGAAGCCAAGGAGGCCGTCGGCAGTCGGCCGAATATCGTTTTCATGCTTGCCGACGATATGGGTTGGGCGCAACCCGGATTCAACGGCGGCAACAAGGAACTGACGCCAAACATCGACAAGCTGGCAGCCAAGGGCATGAAGCTCACGCAGTTCTACACGCATTCTGTTTGTGCCCCGACCCGCGGTGCATTTCTCACCGGCCGCTACGCCTTCCGCAATTGGATGGACTGGCGTTCGGAGGACTTTGGCAAGCCCAGCTACCTGAAGAAACTCGGGCTCACGCTTGCACATACGAAAGAAGGCGAACCCACTCGGCGCATCCACGCGCTGGATACAAACGAGCGCACCATTGCCGAAGCACTCAAGGAAGCCGGATATTTCACGGCCCTGGTCGGCAAGTGGCACTGCGGTGAGTGGTTGAAAGAACACCTGCCGATGCAGCAGGGATTTATGCACCAGTACGGACACTACGCATGGGGAATCGACTACTACAGCAAGACCATCGTGCATAACGCCCCGGCACGTTTTGCGGTCTACGACTGGCACCGTAACCAGCGTCCCCTGCAGGAAGAGGGTTATACGACCGACCTCTTTGCTGCCGAGGCCGAGCGCGTCATTGCCGGGCAGACCGGGCAGCGCCCCTTCTTCCTCTACGTACCTTTCAACGCCGTTCACGGCCCGCTCAACGAACCGCCACGATACAGCGACAAGTATGACGTCCGCGGCGCCATGCTAAAATGTCTCGACGATGCCGTCGGCCGTATCGTCGCGGCGATAGACAAGCAGGAGTTCAGAGACAACACGTTGGTCATCTTCACCAACGACAACGGACCCGTGCTGGAGGAAATGAGCACGCCGTACCGGGGCACGAAGAACACGACCTTCGAGGGAGGCGTACGCGTGCCCTGCCTGGTACGTTGGCCGGGCCATACCAAGCCCGGAAGTTCCAACGACGGCATGATGTTCATCGCCGATTGGTTTTCCACCTTCATCACGCTGGCCGGTGGCAAGCGCGAGCAAGAACTACCGGTCGACGCGATCGACGTGACCGAGATGCTGTTTGACGGTGCCCCTAGCCCGAGAGACGAGATCATCTTTGAGGTCGCCGGCAGCGTCCGCCTACCCACCATTCGCAGCGGGGACTTCAAACTCATGGGCGACATGCTCTTCAACATCAAGGAAGATCCAAGCGAGACGACGGACATCGCAGGCAAGCACCCAAAGATCGTCAAGAAGCTCGCAACCCGTCTGGCCGAGGCCGGCAAGCAACGCCCGCCGCTGGGCGACAAACCGCTGTTGATGGATCCGCCGCTGCCCTACATCTACGGGCTGGAAGAAAACGAGAATCCGCCCCAGTGGCTCAGGGAAGCCGTCGAGAAGGTCCGCGCCACCCAACCGAAGAGCTGGGCACCAGGCGAAACTCCCTGGCCGCAGGCACCGAAAGGGGCCCACGCAAGCAATTGAGATCGAACGAGAGCTAGGAGGAATACGATGACCCACGCACAACCGAACTCCCCGCGAAGCAAGGTAACTCGCCGGCGAGCGCTGCGATCGGGCATGGGAGCCGCCCTGATGCTCGACGCTGCCGATTTCGGGCATGCTGCCGAGGATCGCCCCGAAAAACGATCGCGAAAGCTGCGGGGACGCATCAAGCAATCCGTCTGCCCCTGGTGCTTTGAACCGATGCCGCTGGAGACGCTTTGTCGCCATGCGGCCGCCATGGGGATTCAATCGGTGGAACTCGTGGAGCCAAAGGACTGGCCGATCCTCAAGAAACACGGCCTGGTGTGTGCGATCGCCGGGAGCCACAGTTTCACCGAAGGCTTGTGTGATCCGACAAACCACGAAGTGTGTATCGAGACCCTCCGAAGCCGAATCGACGAGTGTGCAGAGGGCGGAGTCCCGTCGGTGATTACATTCTCCGGCGTGGGCAACGGCATCGCGAGCGACGTCGGCCTGAAGAACACGGTGACCGGATTGAAGCAAGTCATCGGTCACGCCGAGAGGAAGAAGGTGAACGTCTGCCTGGAGGTCCTCAACACGCGGGTCGACAAGCCGATGATTGGCGTCCCCGGCTATCTGTGCGACACGGTGGAATGGGCCGTGGAAGTCTGTCGGCAAATCGGCTCACCACGGATGAAGGTCCTGTTCGACGTTTTCCACGTGCAAATCATGCAGGGCGACGTCATCACTCGCATACGTCAGTACCGGGAGTTCATCGGACACTACCACACGGCAGGCGTACCGGGGCGACACGAGATCGGCAACACGCAGGAAATCAACTACCCGCCGATCATGCGAGCCATTGTGGAGACGGGATACAAGGGCTACGTCGCTCACGAGTTCATCCCGAAACGAGATCCGGTCAAGTCGTTGCAGCAGGCGGTGACGCTTTGTGACGTTTGAGCTTCAGTTCCACGCGTAATCTTCAAATCAAAGGAGCGATTGCCATGAGACGTAACTTGAGTTGGTCGATAACCTGCGTACTGCTTCTGTTGCTGTGGGCTGCCCCGGCCGGCGCTGCCGAGGCGGGAAAGGTCTCGGGAGAGTTGAAGAAGTGGCACAAGGTGACGATCGATTTTGCCGGGCCCCAGACCAGTGAAACCGCCACGACCAATCCTTTCACCGACTACCGCTTAGACGTGACGTTCCGCAACGGTACATCGATCTACGTCGTGCCGGGCTACTACGCTGCCGACGGCGACGCCGCCAACACGAGTGCAACCTCCGGCAACGTCTGGCGAGTCCACTTCTCTGGCGACAAGACGGGCCGGTGGACTTACAACGTCAGCTTCAAGAAAGGTCGCCACGTCGCGGTCGAGGGCGGTGGAAGTTCCGCCGGTGACTGTGACGGTGCGACCGGCTCGTTCGAGATCCACCCCAGCGACAAGACCGGCCGGGACCATCGCGGCAAGGGCCGCCTGCAATACATCGGCGGACGCTACCTGCGGTTCGCGGAGACGGGAGAGTACTTCCTCAAGCAGGGCGCCGATGCACCGGAAAACCTCTTTGCCTACAAGGACTTCGACGGCGACTTCAAAAGCGATGGAAAAAACGACAAGGGCATCAAGAGCTTTGGCCCCCACGTGCGGGACTGGAAACCGGGTGATCCGACGTGGAAAGACGGCAAGGGCAAGGGCCTGATCGGGGCGATCAACTACCTGGCCGGCGAGGGGATGAACGCCTTCTCCTTCCTGCCTTTGAACATCGACGGGGACGACAAGAACGTCTTCCCCTACCTGAATTACGACGAGCGTTACCGGATGGACGTCTCGCGGCTGGACCAGTGGGAGGTCATCTTCGAGCACGCCGACCGGATGGGCATGTTCATCCACTTCAAGACGCTGGAAACCGAGAACGAGTTGCTGCTGGACGGCGGCGACTTGGGTCCGCAGCGAAAGCTCTACTACCGCGAACTGATCGCCCGCTTCGGCCATCACTTGGCACTGAACTGGAACTTGGGCGAAGAAATCAACAACGCCAGCACGGCGCAGAAGAAGGCCTGGGCGCAGTACTTTTTCGACAGCGACCCCTACCACCACCTGATCGTCATCCACAACGGTGCGAATCACTTCGATCTGCTGGGGAAAGACTCGAAGCTGACCGGCTTCTCTTTGCAGACCAACAAGACCGACTTCGCCAACGTGCATTCGCAAGTCAGAACCTACCTGGACAAGTCGGCCGAGGCAGGCAAGCCCTGGGCGGTGGCCTGCGACGAACCGGGCGACGCCACCCATGCGCTCCGCCCGGACAGCGATGCGGGCAACTCGCAGGAGGACGGCCGAAAGAACGGCCTCTGGGGCACACTGATGGCCGGCGGCTGGGGCAACGAGTGGTACTTCGGCTATCAACACGCCCATTCCGACCTCAGCCTCGAAGACTTTCGCAGCCGCGACCGCTGGTGGGACTACTGCCGCTATGCCCTGGAGTTCTTCAAGAAACACGAGATTCCCGTCTGGGAGATGTCCTGCCGGGACGACCTGACGCCGAGTGAGGACGACTACTGTCTCTGCAAGCCGGGGCTGATCTATGTGGTCTACCTCAAGAACGGGGGCACGGCCAAGCTGGATCTCTCGGACAGCAAAGGCACTTTCGAGGTGCAGTGGTACGACCCGCGGAACGGAGGACCGCTGCTGACCGGAACGGTTCGGGCGGTTGACGGCGGCGCGGTCTGCTCCTTGGGCAACCCGCCTAAGGATGTTAAAGAGGACTGGGCAATCCTTGTCCGGCCCGCCGATCCGAAACGCAACTAACCACCGGCGATCAACGTCCCTGAGGAATAGCGTCCAATGAAAATCACGCCTATTGTGCTACTGACCCTCGCTAGTGTCGCGAGCATCTGCTCATTCGGCCGTGCCGAGGATCCGGCCGGCGCGAGGCGGCCGAACATCGTCTTTTTCATCGCCGACGACATGCAGCCGTTTATGTTCAACTGCCTGGCCGAAGGGCAACAGCCGTACCTGACGCCGAATCTGGATCGGATGGCGGCCGAGGGCACACTGATGATGGAGCAGTACGTGTCGGCTCCCGTCTGCACGCCGAGTCGATTCACCTGCCTGACCGGACGCTACGCGAGTCGGTCCGAAAGTCAGCGACTGAAGTCAACGATTATTCGCGACGGACAAAGCGTCGTCGGCTGGAATACGATGATCTTGCCCGGACAAGTCACGCTGCCTTCGCTCTTGAAACGTTCGGGCTACAAGACCGGGATGGTCGGCAAGAACCACACCATCGAAGCCCCGGGCCGAAAGAAGATCGGCTATCACGAAGATCCGACGGATCCGGCCGTCCACGCCCGGCTCCGGGCCGATCAGAAATCGCTCTGCGATGCCATGGGACGGGGCGGATTCGATTACGCGGCTGCCATCTATCACAACAACCCCGACGGCAACGGTCCCAGGGACCTGGCGGTTCACAATCTCGATTGGATCGCTCAAGCCGGCCTGACGTTCATCGAAGAGAGCAAAGACGGGCCCTTCTTCCTCTATTTCGCCGCAACGGTTCCGCACGGGCCGGGAGATGCGGCTCGCTCCTGGAACGCCGACCCCCGCGCCACCGCCGCGGGATTCCTTGATGAGCCTCTCCAGGTTCTCCCGCCACGCCGTACCATTGGCCAGCGTCTCAGGAAGGCGGGCCTGCCGGTCGATAATCAACGAGCCAACGTGCTTTGGCTTGACGACGCGCTCGGTGCGCTATTGGACAAGCTTCGAGAACACGGGCTGGAAAAGAACACCCTTGTCTTCTTCTTCAACGACCACGGCCAACGAGCCAAAGGGACCTTGTATCAGGGCGGCGTGCGTAATCCCAGCATCGTGTGGCGTCAGGGTGGTTTTCCGTGTGGGGCGGTTAGCAAAGTGCGGATCTCCAATACGGATTTCGCGCCGACCATCCTCGACTTCGCCGCTGCCACGTCACCGGCCGATCTGTTCGACGGAGCCAGTTTCCGCTCGGTGTTGGAGGGTCGAAGCGAGCCCATTCACGACTCGCTCTACTTCGAGATGGGATACACCCGGGCCGTGATCAAGGGAAAGTGGAAATATCTGGCGCTGCGGTACCCGAAACGTGCCCAGCGGATGTCGCTTCAGGATCGCACTGAGATTCTGGAGAAGTTCAATGCCAAGCAGCGCGAACACACAAAACGCATCAACACGACCGACCCGACGGCGCCGCTGAGCCATATCTCCCTGATCCCCGGCGGCGGTGGAGCCGAAGCGGCATCTACCGGGAAGTATCCGGGCTACTACGACGCCGATCAACTCTACGATCTGACGCGCGATCCCAACGAACGGACCAACCTGGCTCTCGACCGGAAGTATGCACCCGTGCTCGAGGAGATGAAGCGGGAATTGCAGCAACACCTCGACGGGCTACCCGGCGGCTTTGCCGAGTTGAAGCAGTGAATCCTTAAACGCGGTACATCCGGCCGACTGCAGTCTTGCTTCAACGACGACGCCAGACGGCCGCGGCCAGTCCGGCCAGCCCGGCCAGCAGCATCGCGATCGTACCCGGCTCGGGAACGGCCGCCGCCGC
>JABMRB010000826.1 GCA_013202865.1 Candidatus Nealsoniibacteriota bacterium
AAGCCTTCAAATCTTCAACCCCACCCGCGAGCGAATTTCCCGACTTTTTTCGAGATCAAAAACTTTCCTGACAGACACGAGCTACCCGCCGACGCCACCCAACCGAACGTGCAACCAACGCCGGCCGCCGACGATCGGGTGTTCCCACCGCGGCAGCTCCCATCGCGGCCAAGACCGCAACGGCAGAACCGGCGCGAAACGCCTGCCTACGATCTCAGTTCGATGCTGGCCTCGCGCGGGCCGATCACTCGCGTGGCCAGCATGCCCAACATGTTTGGCGATTCGCTCTTCCGGCAACAACTCACGATCGCCAACTTCGCCCAAAGCACGACCTACGACCTGCCGCCGATCGGCGGCATCCGAAACTTAAAAATCGCCGACAACTCCAAAGCGTTGCCGACCGACCGCGCCTACTTCACCTACCACCACTTCCAGAATGCCCTGGAGGTCTTCAACTGGGGCACCGGAACGCAGGCCTTTTCTCTGGATCGATACACGGTCGGCGCGGAAAAAACGTTTGTCGACGGGCTATGGTCGGTCGAACTTAGGTTGCCGTTCACCGCCGCTCCGCGGCTTTCTATCGGACTGATCCAGAACGACAACCAGAACGTCGACAACCTGACGATCATCGCCAAGCGGCTGGTGTACAGTGGCGAGCAGACGGTCGTCGCCGTCGGGCTGGCACTGAACCTGCCGACGGCCGGCAACGTCACGGGCGTCGGCGGCGTGAGCAACTACACGTTGCACAACGACGCGGTCCATCTGGCCCCGTTCATAGGTTTTGCCCGCACACCCACCGACCGTTTCTTTTACCAGGGTTTCTTGCAAGCCGACGTGGCCGCCAACGGCTCCGTCATCGAATTCAACAACACGCAGATCGGCGTACTCAACGAGCAGTCCCTGCTGTACGTCGACGCAGCCACCGGCTACTGGTTCTATCGCGATCCAACGGCCGGCTTTCTCAAAGGCCTGGCCGGGTTGCTCGAACTGCACTACACCACGACCCTCGAAGACGCCGACTCGGTCTCCGGCAACGACGGCTCGAATCTCCTCACCTTGGGCAACCTCGCCAACCGCATCGACCTGCTCCATCTGACCGTCGGTCTGCAAGCCGAGGTCGGCATGACCAGTTTCAGCATCGGCGCCGTACTCCCCGTGCAAGAAGATTCCTACCGCGTCTGCGACGCCGAAGTCCAGGTCTTCGTCAACCGTCGCTTCTAACACCAAAAGCGAGCCGCCGGGTTCACCCCGGCGCACCGGCCACCCCCGGTTGCCCTTCCTTACCGCCGGCGATAGAATCTCGTGCAGACATGGGTGCAACCGCCGATCTCAAAGGGGTAAGGCATGCCCGGCGCCGGTCCGCAGCGAGTCTTCATCAGCTACAGCCACGACAACCGCGGCCACGCCGACCGCGTCGCGGCCCTGTCCGCCCGGCTCCGCCACGACGGCATCGACTGCCAGATCGACCAGTACCAGGTCCGCCCGCCTGGGGGCTGGCCCGACTGGATGCGCGACCAGATCGCCGACGCCCATACGGTGCTGGTCGTCTGCACAGAGATCTATTGCCAGCGGTTCGAGGGCCGGCAGCCACCCGGGATCGGCCGCGGCGTGCGTTGGGAAAGCGTCCTGATGGAAAACCGCTTCTATCGCGACGCCGCCCGTACCGATAAGCTGCTGCCGGTGGTCTTCCACCGGGACGACGAAGAGCACATCCCCGACTTGCTCTACGGCCTGGATCGCGCGTGTGTCGATCCGGACAACCTCGACGGCGACGGATATAGCGATCTGCTACGTCTGATCCACCGCGAGCCGCCCCTGGAAACCCCGCCGCTGGGCGTCGCATACCGCACAGCCCCGGACCTCCCGCCGTTGCTGCCGGCCCTTGCCGTGCAAGAGTCGTTCTTCCAGCCCGATCTTGCCACCGGCGCCCCGGACGAACTGCTGGTCCAAATTCACGCCCTGCCGATCACCGGGCCGGAGTTGTTCGGCCGGGCGACGCAGCTTCAGCGGCTCACAAAAGCCTGGACCAACTCGCGCACAAACGTCATCTCGCTGGTCGCGCCGGGCGGGGTGGGTAAGTCGGCGTTGGTGAACCATTGGCTGGGGCAAATGGCCTTGGACGATTATCGCGGGGCACGACGGGTCTACGGCTGGTCGGCCTACAGCCAGGGCAGTAAGGAGCGGACGACCGCGGCCGACCTGTTCATCGACCGGGCGCTGCGGTTCTTCGGCGACCCGGACCCGGAGGCCAGCCCGATCGAACAACGGGCCGTCCGGCTGGCCGGGCTGATCCGCCGACAGCCGACGCTGTTGATCCTCGACGGCATCGAATCGCTTCAGTATGCCCCCGGCGAAGGCGAAGGCCACATTAAGGACGTGGGCCTGCGGACGCTGGTCCGCGAGTTGGCCGCCCGTAACGCGGGCCTGTGTGTGATCACCACGCGGCAACGGGTGGCCGATCTGGCCGCGTACGAAACAACGACCTGCCCCAAGATCGACCTGGAAAAGCTCCAACCGGCCGACGGGGCCCGGCTGCTCGAGTCGCTCGACGTTAACGGCACGGACGAAGAGCGTCAGGCAGCCTCCGAAGAGTTCGACGGCCACGCCTTGGCACTCACACTGCTGGGCACGTTGCTGCGGGACGCCCACGCCGGCGACGTCCGCAAGTGGCGTGAGGTCGGGCAGTTGGAACACGAAATCAGCCAGGGCGGCCATGCCCGGCGGGTGATGGACTCGTATGAAGACTGGCTGGGCGACGGCCCCGAACGGTCGATCCTGCGGATGTTGGGCCTGTTCGACCGCCCGGCCGAGGGCGGCGCGATCCGGGCACTGCGTGCGGCCCCGCCGATCGACGGCCTGACCGACAAGCTCGACGACTGGACCACCGCCCTGATCCGGCTGCGACACGCCCGGCTGGTTGCGGCGGCCGAAGCGTCCGAGCCGGACACGCTGGCCG
>JABMRB010000088.1 GCA_013202865.1 Candidatus Nealsoniibacteriota bacterium
CCGAAGTTCGCCCGCAAGGCGGCCCAGTCGCTCAGCCAGACCTTGCCGTCGCCGTCGGCGTCGCCGCCGAGCGCAACGAAGACTTCGAGATCGACGGAGTCGGTTATTGTTGTGCCGAAGCCTCTCTCGTAGTTGACCGCCCGCAGGAAGGCACCTTGGCCGATGTGGCCGGTTACGTCGGCGGCGGGTGCCGGATCGACGGCGGCGAACGCTTGGCCGCCGTCCGGAGCAGTACCACCACCTTCGAAGACGCCCGCGCCGTCGATGACATCAATGGTCGTCAGCGTGGTGACGGGCGAGAAGAAGTTGGAGTTGGTACGCCCGACACCCTTGGGTGCCAGCGTCCCGCCAACGTAGATGCCGCCGGTAGCGCTGACGTTGATCCTGTCGACGTCGGCGGCGGTGAGCGCCGCCCCGCTACTCATGCTCACCTCCGCGTTGTGGGCTGCACCGGAGTCGATCACGATCTCGCCTTCGGCGATGGTTATCGTGCCGATGGCGTCACCAACGTCGAGCGTCCCGCGAACCGTCATTTCGCCGTTGAGCGTGACGCCGTCGGCGAAGGTGACGTTGTTGAGCGTGTACACGGCGTTCTCAAGCACAAGCGTGCTCACGCCCGCAGCGACGGTCAGATCGCCAAGCGTCACCTCCTCGGAGGACGAAGTGACCGTTGCATTGGCGTTCACCACCAGGTTCGTGTTGGGCGACTCCGTCGCCGGGCTGGTGAGCCCCCCGGTGTAGTCGGGGGCGGTGATGCCGTACTTATCCGCGAGGTAGCCGCCGACGTCGTTGAGTTCGTCGTCCGTGAGGATTCGGTCGAAGGCCATCAACTCGGCCACGTCGCCGCCGTAATCCCGATTGTTGGCAAAATACTCGCCGATCGAGGTCACGTTGAAGGTCGTGGCGTTGAAGTTTGGCCCCCTCAGTTCGTTGATGATGTGGGGTTCGCCGACCGTGTAGGCGCCGGTAATCGCTCCGTTGACGCGGACGCCGTTGGGATCGCCGTTGGCAAAGTCGTTGCCGTCCGAGTTGTGCCCGTCAGAGCGATACCAGTTGTTGTCCTGCAGGCGGACTCCCTTATCGCCGTTCTCCGAACCCCAGATCCCTCGCAGTCCGCCGCCTTGGGTGGCCGCGGTCACCGCGAAGAAGGTTTGAGGCTCGGTCGGTGTGTTTAACAGCAACTCCTGGTTGCTCGATCCGCCGGCAAAGCGGATCGCGGGCAAACCGCCGATCGCGCTGGAGACCCATAGCGGCTGGACGCTGGGATCGGTCTGCGAGAAATCGTTCCCTGCGTCGCCCTGATCGCCCCATGCCGAGACCATGTCGCTGCCGTCCATGGTGACGCTCTCGGCGGCGTCCAAATGATACAGGAGCCCGTCCGCCATTGAGCCGCCCGAGCCGATCTCAATCACACTGTCGGCGTCGCCGAGCGCAATCGTGTGGCCGACGTTCTCATTGGCCAGGTCCGTTCCGGCAAGCAGGAAACTGCCTCCGGTGATCTCGAACCTCGTGTTGCCGAGTTTCAGCCGCTGGCCGATCTCCAGGGAATTGCCACCGGTGCTCACCGTGCCGCCGGTGACCCGCATACTGCCGATCGAGCTGTCCGCCGCGGCCAGCGTCACTGTCCCCTCATTGACGGTCAGCCCGCCGTCGCCGCTGATCGTGCCGAGCACGTTCAATTCGTAGCCGGCCTCGGTCTTCAGTTCGAGGCCGCCGGCGAGGCTCACGCCGTTGGTGGCCGAGCCGAGGTTGACGGTCATCGGCCCCGCGTGTCCGACGCCGCCCCGTTCGGCGACGATCGTGCCACCAGTGGCCTCAACCGCGTTATCAAAGTCGACCGATCCGCCGGTCACGCTGGCCTTGGCCGAGAGCGCCAGGCTGCCACCGCCGAGATTGACCGCGGCCCCGGTCAAGGGGCTCGCACCGTCTTCGCCGAACGCGAGCAGCCGGCCCGCTTGCACGTCGAAGATCGCACCGGCCACGCTGTTCGTCGCCTCGTCCAGGATCAGGTCAGACCCGCCGGTCTTGGTGATCGTGTTGCCGTTGGCGGTCAACGGGCCGGTGGTGGTGGTGACCAACGTCTCGAAACCGGGATCGACGGCACCGGCGGCGACGGTCGTCCCATCGGCAAACCGAATCCCGGAGGAACCGTCGGTGGTCAACGTGCCGGCCGCGATCGTCAAATCGGCAAAGGCCGTCTCCGTGATGCTCTCCGAACGGAGTGTCGACGGAGCGTCCACGGTCACGTGGATGTCGGACAGGTCCGCGGGCGTGCTCTCACCAAACATGCCCCGAATCTCTCCCAGCGAAAGGGCGCGATCGTAGACGTAAACTTCGTCCAGCGTGCCCGCGTACCGCCGATCGCCGCCTCGGTTGATCGCCAACCGGAAATGACTGAAAACTTTGCCGCTGGTGGCGGCCTCGTTGGAGAGTGCTCCGTTGTAGTAGGCGCGGACCGTGGCCCCGTCGTACGTGAACGCGACGTGGACCCAGTCGTCCAGCACAGGTCCGGCCACCACGGTCGTATCGCCTTTGAACTGGTAACTGCCATTGGTGACGGCGCCGACGTCGAGCTGGAAACCACCGGCGTCGGGCGCACTGGAGAAAACCGAATCCCACACGCTGGCCTGGGTCAGGCCGTCGGCCCGAGCCCACATCGCGACCGTGTAGTTAGTGGGCGCCGTAGCGGGCATCCCGGCGTCCATCCAGTCATCGGCTCCGTCAAAATGTAGCGATCCGCCTTGGATGCCGGGGACCCACTGCGAGTCGTCACCCGCGAACGCAATCAGCGTGCCGTCGTGGTTGCCGGTCTCATCGGCAGCGGTCAGCCCGGTGGTCTCGTCGAGCTTCCAGTAGCCCAGCAATCCCTCGGCCGGACCGCCGGCGGGGGCACCGATCTCGTCGCCGAAGGTGTACGAGCCTCCCGAGAGCTTCAGCGCGGTGGCGCCGCCGAACAGATCATTGCCACTTGTGCGAAGCGTCCCTTCGGCGACCTCGATCGTGCCGCCGGTCATGCTTCCGGCCGTGAAGGCAATCTCGTTGCTCGCTCCGGCCGTGTACGTCTCGACGAGCCGCGTCGTACCGGTACCGCCGACGGCGAACGTCAACCCGGCGCGGCCGGTCAGTGCGTTGCCCAGATCGGTGGGAGTCTCCAGTCCGACGCCGACGCGGGTCGCACCGGCGTCGATGGTGGTGCTGGTGAAGTTGATCGTACCTTGCCCGGAAGTTGTCAGGATGCCTTCTTTCAACGTCAAGACGCCGAAGTCGGTATCCGCCTCGGTGCCGGACTCGAGCGTGGAGCCGGCCGTGACCAGCAGACCGACGGTGGCCATGTTCGGAAGGATCCGCGGTCCCGCCATCGTCTCGATCTGTGCGGCCGTCAATGCGGAGTCGTAGATGTACGCGTCGTCGATCGCGCCGGCGAAGTACCGATTGTTCAAGACGCTGTCGGAGCCGATCTTGACCACTTCACCGAAGGGGTCGGTATTGACGGGCTCGTCCTGCGAAGCGCTGACGGTTTCCAGCGCTCCGTCGACGTACAGTTCCATCTGCGTGACGTTGGTTGCTCCGTCGGGCAGCACCGCCGCAACGTGGTGCCACTGGTTGTCGCGGACGTCGGTGTTTCCGACGATGTAGCCGCCGTTGACCTCGACGCGGATGGCCCCGGCCATGCCGTTGTTGGTCTGGGTGCGGAAGACCCACTTATTGCCGGCCGTGTTCGTACCCCAGGACATGATCGGGCCCTCGCCGTCGGTGGTTTTCACCCAGGCGGTCATCGTTCGGGCTGCGCTGCCGCTGACCCCTTGATAGTCGAATATCTGCACCTCGTCGTCAGTGCCGTCGAAGGCCAGCGCCCCGTTGATTTTTCCCGCAACCCACTGAGAGTCGTCGAAGGGAAAGTTGGTCAGGTCGCCGTCGTGCTCGAACAAGTGGCCGGGGGCCGTGTTGGCGGCGATGGAGCCGGTGGTCTCGTCGAAGGCCCAATGGGCCACCGCGCCGCCGGGAGCCGCGCCCGGAGTGCCCATGGTGTCGGCAAAGCGGAACGTGCCGCCGGCCAGTTCCACGGAATTGGGGACCGGGCCCCCGGCAGTGACCTCCAGGATCCCGTCGGGGGTAACCTCCAGTGGGCTGTTGCCGCCGGAAGGCGTTGCCCCGACGCTCAACTGCCCGGTGCCGGCCACGGTCAGCGTCGTGTCGGCGGCGAAACTTGCCCGCATGGCGATCGAAAGCGTTCGGCCGGCGTTGACGGCGATCCCGCCACCCTGGACCGAGAGGTTACGGGCCACGGCGTCCGCCGCCACGGTCACCGTGTGGGTATTGGCGGTGTTGAGTATGGCATAGGTGTCGCCATCGGGCACACTGGGCGGGCCGCCCGTCCAGTGGGTCGAGTTCCAGTTGGCCGATTGGACGTTGTCCCAGGTAAGCGTCGGGAGACTCATGAGGCTGACGTCGTCGTAGTAGATGGGCGTAGCACTATTGGCATACAGGTCAATCGCCGCGACGGCGTCGCCGGACCATGGGTTGCCGTCAGAGATCGTCGCACCGCCGTATTCGGCATCGAAAACCTTCTGGTCCAGGTCGACGATGTACTTCAGTTCCGTCCAGGCGTCAAACGTGATAGGTACGATATTGCCTCCACCGCCGGTGCCGCTCGGTTCAATCTGGCCGGTAGCATAATTGAACGGCAACTCGTGTGCCCAGGTCTTGTCGCCGCCGTGGTTATACTCACTCATCATGATGAAATAGTTGACACCGCTGCCGCCGCTGGGGACATAGACCTGTGTCGTGAACTCCCAGATCCCGGAGGTCGCATCGCTGAACGAACCGACCAGGTCGCTGCCGCCGCCGATTTCCACCGAATTGGAGGGGCTTGAAGCAAACAGGTTGGAGACCGGCGCGCCGGCGCCCGGCGTGTTGTCCCACCCGGCCCAGATGTTCACGCCGTGCAGATCGCTCCCAGGAGCGTAGGACTCGAAGTCGTCGAAGAAATCGACCGCTGGGGCCGTGCCGCCACATGCCAGCATGACCACAACTGCCAGGATTGCACAAATGTTTCTCATTATTGTTCTCCCGAAAGTGAAAAAGGAATACGTAATTTCCAGGCAAATATCCCCACGATATGCAAAAACTCCCTCCGGGAAAACTCTTCACGGACGGAACCGCGACTGGGAAGTCGCTGTAGACAGAGTTGGCACCGCACCGGGAGAAGTCACCCGGAGAAGACTAACGAGCAGGTTTTCGAGCCGAAACGCTGCCTCGATATGGTGCCGATAATCGAAGTTTCTAATAGACGATTACGCACACGACAGCCGCCCAAGAGGCCGACTATCCATCATGAATATATCGAATTATTAATTTATTACAACCCCCTGAACGCTATTGTTTAGATATTTTCTTAGGGACACTCTCCGGCCCGGCATTCTCACGGACAGAACGGCCGTTGCCAGGGTGCGGAAGTCCTTTGTGTGAAACAATTTAGGTCGAATGACACGTGCTCCTGAGCGTCGAGGTCGGCTTGCCCGATGCGTCCTAAGCGTTGACTGCCGTGGGGCATCGGAGTAAATCGAGCAGAGGACGCTGCGCTTTTCGGGCCCCTTAGGCACAGCCCGGGCGAGAGGGTGAAGCGGTGGCACCGGTCTATCGAGCAAGACCCGAGGCGCGTCAACCCGTACCATGGGCTGGGCATGATCGCGATGAAGAAGGGCGACTACGCCGCGGCGTGCGTTTTCAGAACAAAGGGGGAGGCGGATCAACAGAAAGGGCCGCGAATCCCGGATGAACCCTTTCTCCTTGCTATGCACCGAATTATGACGTAGACCTATAATAGAGGAAAGACTCTCGCCGCCGATCCGTTCGGGCCGGGGGTGGACAAACCGATAAGGGCAAACCGATCGTGAGGTCGGGGCGCAAAGCCATGGGACTCGTCGGCGAGTTCGCCAGGCTGCCGAAGTTTGCAACCTTTCCAAGGGGGGTTGTCATGTCGGTATGCGCTTCGAGGTTCGTATCTGTGTTACTTGGCCCCGGCGTTTGGCCGGTTATGCCGTTCTCCCGTTGCCGCCGCAGCTTGCCGCTGGTCTCTGTTGCGAAGAAACTGCTCGACGTGCGAGCGCTGTTGTCGAAATTTGCGTTTGACGACGGGCAGATCGCGACCGAAATTTCCACAGGCACCCCGTGCGCCAACAGACGTTGCGAGCAACGGAGAGAGCCTCGCCGTTGAGAATTGCGGTAGCTGCACTCGCCAGAGTGCGGGAGTTCCACGGTCTGGCGACCGTGGCTACCGACCGAGAAAGAAATTGAGCGGAGATAGCGCATGAAGAGTCGAGTTTCTCCAACCGGACCACGCGCCCGCAAGGGAACGATGGTGGTGTTTGCGGGCGTAGCGATTGTCGCCGTCCTGGTGATCGTGGTCCTTGCGGTGGATCTTGGCCATGTGATGCTGGTCCGCTCGCAGTTGCAGGTGGCGGCCGACGCTTCGGCCGTCGCCGCGGCTTCGTCGACGTGGCTGCCGCGAGACGAAATGGAGACCGTGGCGAAGCGATCTGCCGGACATCACACGGCGGCCGCCAAGCCGGTCTCGCTGCACAGCGGCGACGTGGAATATGGGATCTGGGACGTGCATACGCGGAAGTTTACACCGAAGGCCACTCGGGGCAACGCGGTGCGGGTGACGCCGCGGACCGGCACACCGGGCGGCGTGCTGAGTTCTTTCTCCTTTGCGCGGCGAGCTTCCGCAGTGGCTACGGCCAGTCCGCGCGACATCGCGCTGGTGGTCGATCTGTCCGGGTCGATGAACGACGACACGGAACCTTGCCCGGACGCTCGCGTCGAGTTGGTTCAGCAGGTATTCGACGATTTTGGTTTCGGTGCCTATCCGGGCACGCTTCAGCACGTCGGTCTGTGGGCCGGTGTCCGGCAGGATGAGCACGCTTTTGCGGAGCTTTCCGGCCATGGCGGTCCGTTGACGAAGAGTTCGGTCGCGTCGAAGTATCGCATCGAGCCGACCGACGACGAGCCGACCCGGAAGCGGAAGGCGTACTCGGCACTGATCGACTGCCAAATAGCCCAGCTCATGCCCGACGCCAAGCCGGTTCCCGACAGTGCCGAGAACTACGGCTACTGGGCGAAGTACCTCGACTACGTCATCGGCCCGGAGGCTATCGACCCGGACGTGGTCGACTCGAAACGGACCGTGTCGGCGGATTACGGCAACAAGATCGGGTACGCGACGTACGTACAATTCATGCTGGACCACGGGCGAGACCTGAAGCCTGCGGGCATCCGTTACGTGCCGCTATCGCGGCACAGTCCCGATTGTCCGTGGCACTTGGAGGAGACGGCGGGCGGCACGTTCCGGTTTCCGCCGCGGACGCAGCCGATGCACTCGGTGCGCCGTAGCCTGATCGCCGCGATCGAGATACTCAAGCAGCACAACGCCCATATTGCAGATCGCGACCAGCGAGATTGGGTCTCGATCATCACGTACGACACGCTTTGCGGCGGTGGACCGGTGGTCGAGCAACCGCTCACCGGCGACTACGAGGCGGCCATGGCGGCCTGTGCGCGGCTGCAGGCCGTTGGCGACCGCCCGACGACGACCGCAACCGAAGCGGGGTTGATCGAAGCCAGGAAGCACCTCCGCCGAGCGTCCGGCGGCGGCAAGGGACGGTCGCACACCGACAAGGTCGTGGTGCTGTTGGTCAACGGGTTGCCGAGCCTCTACCGCACGGATCCGGCCGAGATCACCCGGTTTGTGTCCACCCATAGCGCCAACGAAGCGTTCTACGACGAGGGAGAATTCTGCAAGAACGCGGCGTTGATGCAGGTTGCCCGGATGCGGGCGGATCACTGGCTGACGTTCGCGGTAGGCGTGGGTCCCGGCACAGCGTCCTCCGCTGCCGGCGGCACAGCGTCCTCCGCTGCCGGCGGCACAGCATCCCATGCTGTCGGCAGTTCGTTGGACGATTTCATCGACCGCGTGGCTCGACTCGGAAAAACGGCCGAGACGGACGGGAAATGTGCGCCAGGCGGTGGGGACGCGGCCGAGTACGAAGGGCGGCTGACCGAGATATTCGAGCAAATCATCACAAACCCGACGATTCGACTGGTGCAGTAGGAGCAGCAGGAGACGGTGCCTGGCCACGAAGATTTGACTAGTAGACGAGATAACGTAGAAACGTGTAGCTAGATTCGCAAGAATTCGGCTACTAGGGGTGAAGATGACGGGTGCGGTGACGGAGAATCCGCGCCATGGTGGGGTGGAGTCGGCGTGAACGGGCCGGGGATAGCGGCCTGCACGGCGCGGGATCCCGTTGACCGGGATGAAAGACGCGATTGATGCCCTTGTTTCTGATTGACATTGCCTTTGGGGTCGTGATGGCGTCGGTAGGGGTCGGCGCGGGCATTTGGCTCCGCGGCAGGACGGCCTCTCGCAAGGCTGCGATGGTTCCGAACGATGCCGAATACGCGAAGGAAGCCCTTGCGAGTCTGCACGTGCTGGCCCATCGCGTGGCGGCTCACGTCGGCGAGCACAACACCCGCGTGGAAGAGATCAACGAGGAGTTGAGTTCCCGTGACACCGAGGATCCGGAGGCTGTGATCGACGCGGTCAACAGGCTGATCGATGCCAACGACAACATGCAGAGACAACTGGGCGACGCCGAGGTGAAGCTTGAGGAGCAGGCCCGGCTGGTCGAGTCGCACGCGGAGCAGGCGCGAACGGACGCGTTGACCGGTCTGGCCAATCGCCGCGCATTCGACGACGAGATGGCCCGGCGGCTGTCGGAATTTCAGCGCAACAACTTGCCCTTTGCGTTGGCGATGCTCGACGTAGACAAGTTCAAGAACTTCAACGATACGCACGGCCATCAGGCCGGCGACGAGGTGCTCAAGGGGATCGCCGACGTGCTTCGCAAAGAGTCGCGAGGCATGGACCTGGTCGCCCGCTACGGCGGCGAGGAAATGGCCATCGTTCTGGGTGCTGCCTCGTTGGACGAAGCGACCGCCAGCGGCGAACGGTTTTGCCGGGCGATTGAGAAGGCGCGGTTCCAGCACGGCGACACGGAGATGCGAGTCACCGCCAGCTTTGGCGTAGCGCAGGTTCTCGACGCCGACGACGTCGAAGCACTGATCGAGCGTGCCGACGCGGCGATGTACGCCTCAAAGGAAGGGGGGCGAAACTGCGTCCACTCGCACGACGGAGACGCGATTCGTGCGTTCGGCGCAGAAGAGCCCTCTGAAGTGGCCGATTTGCCTGCCGAGGTCCCTGTCGACGAGCCACAACCACCACAAGCTCTGGCCGAGGACCTCGTCAAGTTCTCTGACTCGCTAAACCATCGGTTGGCCGAATACAAGCGCGGTGGCAGAGCTCCGTCGGTATTGCTAGTGAAGATCGACGACTTCTCGGGTATTCAGTCTCGCTACAAGCCCAGCAATTCCCGCTGGCAGCCATGAACGCCTCAGCAAGACAAGAGCCCTGTTTTCCCCTCGGGACCGCCGATTAGCACGGCAAAATAGGCGGATTGCGGAAGTTCAAGGCCCACGGAA
>JABMRB010000827.1 GCA_013202865.1 Candidatus Nealsoniibacteriota bacterium
ACCGGGTAGCGGTTTGCCTCGGTGGCGACAGGTTCCCTTGGGGCCATGTCTTCCCGAGGTTTCTTGTGCTGCGCACCCAACTTCTGCGAAGTTGGGCCACCCGATCTCAACAACATCTCTCCTACTCTTCGACGTGCGTCAACGTCACACCGCCCGATCTGCCGAGGGTGGCCCGGCTTGGCACAACCCGGGTGCCGCAGGCACAAGAAAGACCGGGTAGCGGTTTGCCTCGGTGGCGACAGGTTCCCTTGGGGCCATGTCTTCCCGAGGTTTCTTGTGCTGCGCACCCAACTTCTGCGAAGTTGGGCCACCCAGTCGCATTCTTGCAAACCGAATCATCCGCGAGTAGGCTAAGAGGATGAATCAAACCTGCCCCGCGACGAGAACACGGCCCATGTCAATTCGAACACTCTGCCTGCCGCTGCTGGCCGTCGTGCTGTTACCGATCGAAACGGTCGCTGCTGAGGCCTTCTCGCCGGAGCATGGGTTGGTCTCCTATTGGAACTTCGACGACAACCTGGCCGACTCCGCGTGGCTGTATGCCAATAACACGGGCTCGGCTGAGGATAACCTCCGGTCGGTCGGCGGGCCGGCCGTGTTCGTGCCGGGGAAGACTGGCCGGGCCGTGCGGCTGCAAGGGACCCATCTGGCGGCCTCCTTCTCGGCCGACGTGAAACTGCCGGCCGGCTATACGATCGAGGCCTGGATCAAGCCGGCCGAACTGAGCGCCACATGGCAGCGGCTCGTGTTGCACTGGGGTTCCGAGAAGGGATATCACTTTGGCGTCCACGACCGGCTACTGAGCCTCTACCACAAACAGACCGACGGCGAAGAACCGCACCCGGAAGGCGGCACCGTGGTCGAGGGGCGGTGGCAACACGTCGCGGCCGTGGCCGACGCGGGTGCCAAGCGGTTGACCGTCTATCTCGACGGTAAGCCGGTCGCTGCGGAGAACTACGACGGCACGATCCAACCGACCTCGCGCGAGAAGCTGGGCGTCGGCGATTCGGGCGGCGGACCTGCCGAAGGGTCCAAGTTCCTTGGCGACGTCGACGAGTTGGCCATCTGGAACGTTCCGCTCAGCCCCGCGCAGATCGAGTTGCATAGCCGGTATCCCAGCAGGCGACTTGGCCTGACGCGAAAGACGTTGCGGCAGGTCGTCGCCGACCATCGCCCCGAGGCTTGTTGGCCGTTGGATGAGTCCACCGGCTCGACCGTCAAAGACATCTCGGGCAACAACCACCACGGCACGTGTGCCGACGGTGTGCAACTCGGCCGGCCGGGGCTTGCCATGCTGCCGAATAATCGGGCAATCGTATTGGACGGTAAGACGGGCGGAATCAATTTCGGCGACGGCGACCGGTTCGATGGGCTCAAGGCGATCACCGTCGA
This sequence comes from Candidatus Nealsoniibacteriota bacterium, assembly GCA_013202865.1. GTDB lineage: Bacteria > Planctomycetota > Planctomycetia > Pirellulales > Thermoguttaceae > JABMRB01. Next base: position 1,393 of record JABMRB010000827.1, read on the forward strand.
GGCCCGCGTCCGAGCGTACGAATGCACGGAGATGCCTGCGGGGGTCGGCGCGTTTCTGCGGAAAGAAGCGGTCTTCGCTTTCGGCACGGGGTGGAGCGGCGAGAACGACGCTTCGTCGGGCCCTCAGCGAGCCCGATTCTGGATCCACTCCGGCGGGCGATGGCTTCACAGCGGCAACGGCACCACCGAGTTGGGCGATGGCCGATGGCATCACGTGGTCGGCGTGTACGACGGGCAATTCGTGCGAATCTACGTCGACGGCATTGAGGAGAGTTCCCAGAAGGCCGGTCCCGTCACGCTGGACTCGAACGCCAATCCGCTGTTTCTCGGTTGTGCAGGCGGCCAAAGCGAGTTCTTTGGCGGCGAGATCGACGAAGCAGCCATCTACACCCGGGCGCTCTCGGCCACGGAGGTCTACGAGCATTATGTGTTCGGCAGTGGTCCATGAGTGGGGTGAGAAAAGGGCTGTTCACCGTTCGCACATCACGGCGACCCCCATCTTCCCCCGCCGGCTCTGCTGGGGTATCCTCATAGCATGACCACACCATCCACCGATCTGGACGCCCGTTTGGAACTCGCGGTCGACGCGGCTTTGGCGGCGGGGCGGATTACGCTGGAGTACTTCCGCCGCGAGGATCTCCTGGTGCAGCGCAAGGACGACGATTCGCCCGTGACCGTGGCCGACCGGCAGGCGGAAGAGCACCTTAGGCGGCGGATCGGCGAGGCCTTTCCCGACGACGCGATTGTGGGCGAGGAGCTGACCGACCGGCCGGGAACCAGCGAATTCCGCTGGATCGTCGACCCGATCGACGGTACGAAGTCGTTCATCCACGGTGTGCCGCTGTACGGTACACTCGTCGGCGTCGAGCGCAACGGGGAGCCCGCCATCGGCGTGATCAACATCCCGGCGCTAGGCGAGTACGTCTACGCGGCGATCGGAGGCGGGGCCTGGTACGTCCACGACGAGCAACCGCCCCGGCCGGCCCGGGTTTCCAAGTGCGGCAATCTGGCCGAGGGTTTGTTTCTCACCAGCGAAGTGGCCACGTTCGACGAGATCGGGCGCCGCGACGCCTACGAGCAACTCGAGGCCGGCACCCGGCTCAGCCGCACCTGGGGCGATTGCTACGGATACCTGCTAGTCGCCACCGGCCGGGCCGACGTGATGGTCGATCCGGTCGTAGCCGTCTGGGACCTTGCCGCGTTGCTACCGGTGATCGAAGAGGCCGGCGGCACCTTCACGGACTGGCAAGGCAACCGCAGCTTCCGCTCCGGCAACGCCGTGGCCACCAATGGCCGGCTGCACGAAGACGTCCTGAAGGAAATGACGAAGCACGAATGACCGGGGGAATGACGAAGCACGAATGA
>JABMRB010000828.1 GCA_013202865.1 Candidatus Nealsoniibacteriota bacterium
GCTGTGCGGAAACCATCAACGCCAGCGAATAGCAGCCGAGTTGAAACTCGCGGTCGCTGAGATACGCAAGGATCATCAGCTTGTCGAGCGAGCGGAACACCGACGCGACGGCGCCGGCCGCCAGGATCGGCAGCCCGATACCGATCAGCCGCCGAATTTCGGACGCGTCCCATGCCGGTCGAAGCGACACGGCCGCATGCCGCCGCACGAACCAGAGCGAACCAGCCAGCACGACCAGCGTGCCGCCGTAGAGCCCCGGCAGACCGAACTGCCACGTCGCCACCGTACAGACCGCCAGCGTCAGCACGGCCTCGAGCACCGACAGCCGCGAGGTGACGCGGAACTGCTGGGCCGAGCGGAGGATCGTGACGTGGAACGTGACGTAACGCGCGAGCACGGCCATGGCACCGACCGCGGCCAGCCCCACGGCCCAACTCGTCGACCAGGGCCCCCGGCCCGTAACGCCGATCCACACGCCGGCGCCCAGCAGCACGGCGGCGTAGGCCAGGCTGGTAATGCTGTTGACCGCAAACGCCAGGTTCAGTCCGTGCCGTGCCTGTTCGATGCGGCCGCTGCCGGTCGCGACGTTGAACTCCCGGGCGGCCCCCTTGCTGATCCCCAGGTTGGCGTAGTTGCCGTAGCTGATCAGCAGCTTCAACGCCTGCCAGACACCCATCTGCGCAGGACTCAGCAGCACGCGCAGCAACAGCGCGGTCGCGGCACCGAGCCCATGGCACAACGCCGTGGCCGAGCCGACCATCAACCAATCGCCGAACACGCGCCGCCACCCACCCTGTGGAGCCACGGCCGGACCGGATCGGATTGTTTCAGCGGATGCGGACATGGCCGTCGCCAGGTGGGTGCGAAGGAATTTCCGTCGGCGGCGTTCGGAGGATTTCATCAACGACCCGGGCCGCCGCCGGTTTGTCGACGTTATCCACAACGTCCGGATCGGCCCACCCGTGGCCGCGCCAACCTTCGACGAGCACGCGTCCCAGCAGTCGTTGCAGTTCCGCCGCGCGACGGGCCGTGCCGACCAGTCCCCAGCGGTCGTGCGGCGGGAAGCCGGTGGCGCCGGGCGGCACGAGTTGGATCACCGGCAGCCCGGCCATGGCCGCCTCCACCCCGGCAGTCGATCCGCAGCTTAGCACGCAATCGATTCCGTCGAGCCAGCGCAGCAGCGGGCCACGCCGCACGACGCGGCATCGCATGGCGGAGAACTCCGAGTGCAACGCCCCGATCACCGGATCGTCCGTCGTGCGAGGGTGCAGTTTGACGATCAGTTCGACCGCGTCGATCCCGGCCACGGTAGCAAACGCCATGCGGAGCATCTCGGCATAGCTTCGCCCGGTCAGGTGCAAGGCAACGGAATCTGGCCGATCGTCACGCGGCGGCACCGTCGCCAGCAAGAGGATTCGCGGCGATCTCGTGAGGGGCGTTGGAGTGGCAGTTGCACTGCCGCGTAAAACAGGGACAGTCACCCTTTTTCGGTCATACTGCGGCCAACCGGTCACACGGATCCGCTCGGGCGGCACGCCCCAATCGAGCAGTTGCAACTCCGACGAGCGGCCCCAGACCAGCACGCGGTCGGCCGCCGCCGGGGCAAAACCGAATCGGCAGCAAGGCACGCCGTGTTGGACAACGAACGACCGGGCACCGTGCCGTCGAGCGACGGCCACCACAGCCCGGGCCATCGGCGTAGCGTCTTCGTCGAGCACGACCGCCTGCGGGCAGATCTGCCGGAAATGGGCGTCGATTTGCTCGACCAACCGGGTCTGCCGCGGTCCATGGGCCTTCGTTCGTTCGGCCATCCAGCGACGGATCGGTCCCGCCAGACTCACGCCCCGGCAGACCAGCCGCTGGGCGAGATCCGGAGCAAACGGTTGCGGCGTCAGCGTGTTTTCGCGTCCCAGGCTCGAATCGCACACGAGTTGTCGCACGCCCGAGGCCCGCCAGCGGAGCCACGATTTCAATGCGAACCGATCGTACAGCCACGCGGGCCGGCAACCCTGCCGAAGCAATTGCCCACAGACCGGATCGAGCAGCCGCGGGTTGCCGCAGAGCACGATTTCTCGGGCTGATTTTCGGATGGCTGAGCCACCCAGCAACTGCCCGGCCCAACGTCGCCAGGGTGCGTTGCGGGGAAACTGTTGCGAGGCTCGCTCGGTGCCGGTTACCCAACGGACGTGGCAAGGCACACCGGCGGCGCGACACATCTGCGCGAGCACGTCGGCGTAGTCCCGGTCGCGCCCAACCGCAGCAACCAGTTCCACACCGTCGAAATCCCGCAGCGCTTGCACGTCGCTGAAATACGCCGCCAGCCGAAGCAACTTGACCAGATAATAGCGCAACGGCAGCACGTTAAGATAGGCGGCCCCGCAGTCATCCTCGGCCAATGCGGCGGCCCAATCGGTGGCTACCTCGTCGATCCAGTCGAAACGCCCGTCGATCGCATCGTCTAGCGACCAGCGCATGCCGTCCGACGCTTCCGACGGCCACGATCCCTCCAACAACAGGGTCGGTTCGCCGGGTTTCGGCAGGCAATCGTAGGTCAGGGCTCGCCCTGACGTGGACAGTAGATCGCCAACCAATTCATGCCGGGCGAAGACGCGAAGTTCCACGGTCGGGATCTCCATGACGGCATCGGGGTAGCTGAATTACCCCGCGGCGACGAGTGACGCTGGCACTTTCACCACGTCGATCAGGTCGTCGAACCGGTCGAGATAGGTGTGGGCTTGGGCCTCGGGGTCGTGGTTCAACGCGATCGTCGGCATGCCGAGCTGCGCCGCACCGGCCAGTTCGCCCGCATCGTGCCCGACGAACGCGACTTGCTCGACCGGCCGCCCCATCGCCGCCAGCGCCGTCAGGTAACAGCGTTCGTCCGGCATGGTCCGTCCCAGATCGAACGAAGAGACGACCGTGCTGAAGACGGGCCCGCCGACCATACGTTGCAGACGCCGTTGCATTTCGTCGCCCGGGTGCTCCGAGTTGCAGACCGCGCCGAGCACGATCCCGCTACGATAGAGCCGTGCCAGCGTTGCTCGCACGCCGGGCAACGGCCTGGCGGCGGCTTGAAGCTGTCGGCGTCGGCCGATGCAGGACGCCAGCACCTCGTCGATCTGTCCGCGCGACAGCCCGACCGACAACAGGAACGCGGAGATCGCATCGTCGAAGTCGCGCCGTCGGCAATGTACGTCGTCGAGGAACTCACGATCCCAAACGCGGAAGAAGCAGCGATAGTTGGTGTGCAGCCCCAGACGCGAGAGCAGTTGCAGCATCCAGCGCCGCCACACCGTGTCGTCGTAGAGCACGTTGCAAGCGTCGAGCAACACACCGGTAATGCGGCCGGGAAGCGGCTGGGGATGCCGGGCGGCAACGTCGGTGATCGGGATAGTGGTAGCGTAGGTGAGCTTCATGCTCATCGGCAAATCGAGTCCTTTCGACGGTATTGTCTCCAGCGGCCGCTCAATTCCTGGCATATTCGCGATTGAGCGCCGCCATCCGCTGACGCAGTGCCGGCTGGTGGCCCAATAGTTCGGCAATCCTCCGCCAATCCACCTCGTCCGGTCCCAGGGCGTCGAAGATCGCCAAGGTGTGTTCCCAATCTTCCTCGATATCGATCGTCAGACGGACGTCGTCTCGATCGATCTCGGGCGGGGCCGGTATCAGGCGGATGTTGAATTTCTCGGGGTGGGAATAAAGGTATCGGGTGACGTGCTCGCGATCGGCGGGGCTCTTAGCCGATTTCGCCGCGCGTCGCAACGCGGCGGTCTGAAACCACTCCGCGTAAACGCCAACCGGCGAGAGAATGGCCGGCTGCCCGTCGCTCGAACGATAGGTCACGTAGTCGCTGTTCGCACAGTTTTGGGCCGTCGTGATCAGCCGGTCGATCAAGCCCGGGTCGATGAACGGGTTATCGCCGCGGATGCGGACGACCGTTTCGGCCGGATACTCTTCCAGCGCGAGCATGAACCGGCTCAGCGCGTCGGGCCGATCGCTCAGCAGCAAGGGCACATCGGACGGCACCAGATCGCGCACCGGGGGTTCGCCCGGCAGACCGGAAGCCAACACGATCACACCATCGAGTTGCTGGCAGTCGGTCACCCGGCGGATCACCCAAGCCAACAGCGACTGGCCACCCAGTTGCCGCCCGGCCAGGCCATGGAATCGCGGCGTCGAGAAACTTGCTTGCACAATACCCAGCGTCTTCAGCATCCAGCTTACCCTCACTCCCTTGTGTCGGCCGACAGCTACCCCTTGCTCACCTCAATCGCAGTAGACCGAGTTTATCACGTTTCCGGAAAAAGGGTCAATACGAAGTATGCCCGATCGCGCCGAAGTATGCCCCCCGCGCCAAGAAACGCCCCTTACGGGTGGCACGCCATGGCCAGCAAGTAGTGAAACAACGCCCCCCGACCGCGTTCGGGGGCGAAGGCGACTCCCCACTCCCCACTCCCCACTATCAACTCCCCACTATCCACTATCCACTATCCACTATCCACTA
>JABMRB010000829.1 GCA_013202865.1 Candidatus Nealsoniibacteriota bacterium
GTTCGGGACCGACTGGCCCACGATCACGCCGTCTTCGACCGTGTACCTGGCCTTTCCGCCGTGCTGCTGCCAGCCGTCGAGATCCTTGCCGTCAAAGAGCGACTGCCACTGCGGGGCGTCCTCGTCGGCGGCCAACGAAGCGCCTGCAAGAGTTGCGGTCAACACGATCGTCAGAACGCTCACCAGGTTGTGCCGTTTCATACCGTTTTCCTTTCGTCGAGTCGAGGGTCATCAATCGGGAAGAGTTCTCACCCGAGAACCACATCCAAGTATAGGGGCTTCGCAACACCGATGCAAGTAGCTGTCATCCCAACGAACGTCGGCGTTTAGCGGCGGGGTCTGGCCCGCGTGGCGGTTGCGGCGGGGTCGAGATATCCGTACTACCGCAATCTCCGCCGAAAAAGATCGAGCACTTGGGTGCTCAGCCGCGAGCGGGCCGACGGGCCGCGAGTCTCGATCCGCCGGGTCTGGGCCGGGCCGTCGGGTGGCCTGAAAACGACCTCCAGGTAGTGGCCACCTTGCGCGTCTTGCCGGGGGGGCCCGACGGCGATCACCCAATCGCTTGCGGTCGTCTTGGCCGCCGTCGACGCGAGCAACTCGATCTGCCCGGTGCCCGTGTCGCTTCGTTGCCAGGTCCGCTCGTCGATGCGAAGCAACCGGCGTAGTTGCTCCCCGGTCGCCGCGACGTAGGCCCCGGCGATCACGCGGCCGGAGTCGTCGGCGCCGGCCAGACCGGCCGCCAGCGTGCCGCCGCTGCCGGCCTCGACGATCGCGAGCGTCGCGCCGCGCTTCTGAAGCAACTTCACGATGCACTGCTCGAGCGACGTTTCCTCGTCGGCATAGACGTGGTCGCCGAGGTGCTTCAAGATCTTCTGTTTCAACTCGTCGAGTCGCGCACGGTCTCGGGGCGAATCGTCGGGCAACGAAAACGTGAAGTCCACGCGGCTGCCCTCGAACTGCGACGAAACCGTGACGTCGGCCGCCAGCGGGACGTGCTCCTCCATCGTCTGATCGATCTGCGACTGACCCAGGCCGACGAATCGCAGCGTGAGCGAGCACCCGGGCTCTCGGGTGCCGAATCGTCGGCTCAGGTAGGGCACCAGTTCGTTGCGGACCATGGCCTGCAACTCCCGCGGCGGGCCGGGCAGCGCCACGATCGTAACGTCGTCCGCCTGAAAGACCAACCCGATGGCCGAGCCTTGCGCGTTCTTCAAGTAAGTGCCGCCGACGGGCACGTGTATCTGGCGGCGCAAGTTAGGGCGAAGCCGCTCGGGCGTCACGCCGAAGCGACGCGCCATCGCTTGCAACGCCTGCGGATCTTCCTTCAATTCGATGCGCGTGAAACCGGAGATCGCCTCGCGGGTGACGTCGTTATCCGTAGGCCCGAGTCCGCCGGTCACGATCACCAGCGACGCCTTGCCGGCGGCGAAACGAAGCGCCTCTTCGAGATCGGCCCGCTTGTCGTCCACGCACATCGAACCGGTGCATCGCAACCCCAACGGGCGCAGCGTCCGCGTAAGAAAATGTGTATGCCCGTCCGCGTAAGCGCCCGCAAGCAACTCGCCGCCGGTCACCACGATCGCATAGTCAACCGCCGGTTCAGCAGACCGAGCCGCCAACGGCAAGAATACGACCAAGTAGGTCAGGGCTTGCCCTGACAACCTCACGAACGATATCTTCACAGGCGACATTTTCACAAGCGACGTCCTCACAAGCCAGGACCTTTGTTCTGGGGCACAATTCGCCGACAGTGGCCTTCATTCTGTCGGGGCGAGCCCCGGCCTACTGAGCCACAGCAGCAGCACACCGAGGGCAACAATGAACGGCCCTTCGCCGATGATCCATGCCAGTGGCAGTCCGACCATGCAGTCGAGTACGAGCATGCCGATGCCGAACAGAATGCTCACCACGACCAGGAAACGAATCACGGGCATGAACCGTCGCACGTCCGTCGAGACGTAGACGACCAGCGCGCCGTGGACGGCGTACATCATCGAGAGCGACCGGGTGAGATAGTGCGTGATCGGCACGTCGGGCAGTTCCCCCAGGTCGAGCCACGCATGGATCGTCACCATCCACCGAAACGGCATCACGGCCGGGAAGATCGCCGTCAGCGCCAGCAGGCCCGCCAGACGCAGGACGACGGCCAGGGTTCTCTCGTTCTTGGTCATTTCAGCGGTCTCCCGCCGGGCGTTGCCCGCCGGCTATGGGACCGAGTGGGGGTGTCGGTGGAGGGATCCTCTTCGACGTCGACACGCTACGAATCTTCCGTCGCTTTCGTCCCTTCCGACGGTGTGTCGTGGAAGGCCAGTGCGAAGAAGATCAGGACTACGAAGCAGCCGATCGCAGGCCAGAGCCAGATGCGGGCCCACTTGTTGGCCTGCACGGCCAGCCATTGTTTCCGGATGAGGGCCACGTCGCCCTCGAGTTCGAGCTTCTCGTGGGCCGTCTTGAAGACCGCCGCGAGATCCTCCTTCGAGTAGAGCAGCCCGTCGACCGTCACATTCTTATTGACCTCGGCCAGTGTGATCGTGCCGTCCTTGTCGGCGTCGAGCTGCTGGGCCAAATCGAGATTGGGCTCCTCTTCCTTCTGGTCGTCGTCCTTCTTCAACCAGTTGTTAACGGTGCTGGAGAGGTCCAGGAAACGCCATGCGCTGGTTGCCGCGTCCGGGTCGTCCCATCGGGGGAGCTTCGCGTCTTTCACTGGTTTGTCGGTTTCGACCTCAATGGCTGCCATGGTGGCCAGATCCGGCGGAGACTGTTCCATCATCACGCCGGCAAGACCTTTCGCTCCCAGCAGGTAGCCGACGCCCAACAGCAGAAACGCCAGCAGGCTCTGCGCGCTGGATTTCAACTCGGCCGGTGCCCGACGGTCGACCCACATGTAGGCCCCGACGTAGAAGAAGCTGTAGCAGAATCCGTGCAGGACCAACCCGATCAAGGCCGAGGAGAACTCCGGACACATGAAGAAAAGGTAACGCAGTCCCCAGGCGGCCATGCCGATCATGATCACCCGCTTCAGTCCGAGCTTCGCGACGAACCAGGGCATGCTGAACATGAAGATGAGCTCGGCAAACTGGTTCAACGAAGTCAGGGCAAGCGGCGACGGGTACCCGCGCTGCAGGAGCATCGGCACCATAAGGGTGAAGAAGAATCCGCAGGCGGGAATGCTTACCAGAAACACACAGACAATGAAGATCAGGAACGACCGTTCCTTGAACAGCGTAAATGCCTTGAGGCCGAACACGTCGCCGCCGGCTTCGGCACCCTTAGGCGGCGTGTCGGGCAGCGTCAGGCAGTACAGGGCAAGCAGGATTCCGCCGACACCCGCCTGAAAGAGGAAGTTCGGCGTCGCCGCGCCACCGAGGAACACCGAAGCGAACAGGACCGCCACAATCCAGCCGACGGTTCCCAACACGGCGATCCGCGGAAACTTATCGGCGTCGGGGATGTGCCGAAAGGCCACCGAGTTGACCAAGGCAATCGTGGGCATGAAGGCCATGCCGTTCAACAGCATGAGTGTCAGCAAGAGTGTAAAGCTGTTGGGATCCCCGGTTTCCACCATGTACTTGCCGCAGAAGCCGGCGCCGATCAGACAGGCTCCGCCCAGCAGATGTAGGATGCAGAGCATCTTTTGTGCCGCCAGAAACCGGTCGGCAATCAGCCCAACGAACAACGGCGAGACGATCGCGCCGATCGCCGGCACCGCGCCCAGCCAGGTAATCTCCGACGTACTAAAACCCGATTTGGCGGCGTAGCCGGTGATTGCCACGCCCCAACTCCCCCAGATGAAAAACTCCAAAAACATCATCATCGACAGACGGGTACGCACCAGCGGGGGATGGCTCGACGGCATGGCTCGCTCCTCGGGTTGAGAACTATTGGGGCACCGGCCGGCAAGGAGGCCCAAACCGCCACGCCGACTATGCACGTGGCCACATTCTAGGGCAGCGACATGGAATTGAACACCCCGGCAGCCGGTTGGAGAAGACGGCCTTTCGTGGTGCAGGCGGCCCGCCTGCCCAATACCACGGGCGGGACGCCCGTGCCACTACTTTTTCATCAGGCCTTAGAGAAGCACGGACCGTAGTTCTGGAA
>JABMRB010000830.1 GCA_013202865.1 Candidatus Nealsoniibacteriota bacterium
CTCCATCAGCTTGCCCACGCCCTCAATGTCGATGGATTGGAACGGCTCGCTCTTGACGATGTCGTGCTCCAGATAGTACGGCAGAAAGTCCGCCGAGTCGTCGCGGGAAATTCCCAGCGTGGTCTGCGTCAGGTCGTTGGTGCCGAACGAGAAGAACTCGGCCGTCACGGCCATCTTGTCGGCACACAACGCGGCTCGCGGAATCTCGATCATCGTGCCGTAGAGGCAACCGACCTCGACGCCCGACTGCTGCTTAACCTCCGCCATCACCCGGTCGAAGATCGGCTTGACGAAATCGAGTTCCTTGACCGTGCAAGTGACCGGCACCATGACCTCCGGATGCGGGTCCTTGCCGTCCTTCTTCAACTCGGCGGCCCCTTCGAGGATCGCGCGGATCTGCATCTCGGTCAGGTAGGGATAAGTAATCCCCAGCCGCACGCCGCGGTGGCCCATCATCGGGTTGACTTCGTGCAGGTCGGAGCCCCGCTTCTTGACCTCGTCGACCGATATACCCAACGCCTCGGCCAACTCCTTCAGGGCCGCTTCGGCCTGCGGCACGAACTCGTGCAGCGGCGGGTCCAGCAGCCGAACCGTTACCGGCATGCCGTCCATCGCTTCGAGCGTCGCCTTGATGTCGCGCTTGACGAACGGAGCCAACTCGTCGATCGCCGCGTTACGCTCTTCGTCGCTGCCGGCGTGGATCATCTTCCGCAACACGAACAGGGCCTGCTCGGTACCCACGCCGTAGAACATGTGCTCCGTGCGGAACAGCCCAATGCCTTCGGCGCCGAAATCGCGGGCGATCTTGGCGTCCTCGGGCGTGTCGGCGTTGGTCCGCACACCCATCGTTCGGTGCTTGTCGGCCAGCTTCATGAACTCCTGGAACCGGGGGTTCTCGGTGGCGTCCATCATCGTCAACTCGCCCGAGTAAACCTTGCCCTTCGTGCCGTTGAGCGTGAGCACGTCGCCCGCCTTGAAGGTCTGGCCGCCGACGGTCATGCTCTTCGAGGCCGCGTCGATCTTCAGATCGCCGGCGCCGACGATACAGCACTTACCCCAGCCGCGGGCGACCAGGGCCGCGTGACTGGTCATGCCACCCCGGGCGGTGAGGATCCCCTCGGCCGCACGCATACCCTCGACGTCCTCCGGGTTGGTCTCTTCGCGAACCAGGAGGCACGTGCGGCCGTCACGCTGGGCAGCCACGGCGTCGCTCGACGTGAAGACGATCTCGCCACAGGCGCCGCCGGGACCGGCCGGCAGACCGGAAACGAACGCCTCGGCCTTCTTCTCGGCGGCCGGGTCGATGATCGGGTGGAGCAACTCGTCGAGCTGCGCCGGCTGGACTCGCATCACGGCCGTCTCTTCGTCGATCAGACCTTCGGCCAGCATGTCCATGGCCATGTTCAGCGCGGCCGTGCCGGTCCGCTTGCCGCTGCGGCACTGTAGCATGTAGAGCTTGCCGTCTTGGATGGTGAACTCGATATCCTGCATATCCGTAAAATGCTTCTCGAGGTTGTTGCGGATATCGAACAGTTCCTCGTACAGCGCGGCCCATTCCTTCTCGAGCGACTTCAGGTGCTTGTTCTGCTCGTTCTTCGTCTCTTCGTTGAGCGGACTCGGTGTGCGGATGCCGGCCACCACGTCTTCACCCTGGGCGTTGATGAGCCATTCGCCGTAGAACTTGTTCTCGCCCGTGGCCGGGTTGCGGCTGAACGCCACGCCGGTAGCCGACGTATCGCCCATATTGCCGAAGACCATGCTCTGCACGTTGACGGCCGTTCCCCAGGCGTCGGGGATGCTCTCGATCCGGCGATAGGAGACCGCCCGTTTGCCGTTCCAACTCTTGAAAACGGCACTGATCGAGCCGCGAAGCTGGTCCATGGCGTCGTCGGGGAACTCACACCCGAGAATCTCCTTGACTTTGGCCTTGTAGGCCTCGCAGAGCGGCTTCAGGTCGGCGGCGGTCAGGTCGGTGTCTTCGGCGTAGCCTTTGGACTCCTTGACCGCGTCCATCAGCTTCTCGAGATGCTGGCGGATACCCTGGCCCTCTTTGGGCTCGACGTCTTCGGCCTTCTCCATCACGACGTCGGAGTACATCGTGATCAGCCGGCGATAGGCGTCGTAGACGAACCGCTCGCTACCCGACTTCTTCACCAGACCGGGGATCGTCGTCGAGCAGAGCCCGACGTTCAACACGGTCTCCATCATCCCGGGCATCGACTCCCGGGAACCGCTACGGCTGGAGACCAGCAGCGGGTTCTCCGGATCGCCGTACTTCATTCCCATCGCCGCTTCGGTCAGCTTCAGGGCTTTGGCGATTTCGTCATCGAGGCCGGCCGGGAACTTGCCGCCCTCGGCGAGGAAATCGACGCAGCACCCGGTGGTGATAGTAAATCCGGCCGGCACGGGCAGATTGAGCTTGGCCATTTCAGCCAGATTGGCTCCCTTGCCGCCGAGTTCATCTCGCATCGTGGCGTCGCCGTCGGTTCCCTTGGGACCGAAGCTGTAAACGTACTTGGGCATGATTGGTTCCTTATGGTAGTCAGAGAAATTCGGTTGTTTTTAGATTTATCCCGGCAATGGCCGAGCTTTGCCCCCAATGATCTGCCCCAGGATCCACCACGACGATCCCGCCTGTATTACTCTACGCCACTATCTGGTCTAGCTGGCGCGGGCGAATCGCCCAATTTAGCACCCGGGCCCGATGAGGTCAACCGTGCCCGGGTCGTGCCCCCATCGCCGGGTGCAGGAACGCACTTCCTTTGACTCTCGGATCGGACAGGTTGGGGGCGGAGATTTTGGGGGTGAGTGGTAGAATCTGTGGAGGTTTGGATAAACTGGTCTTTTCAGGAAGGAATCTACCATGGGAATGGACTCCCGCAACGACGACCTGACGCTACCTCCGTTGGCGAAGCAGAAATTTCAAGAGTTGGTGGCTTTGCTGGCTGAAACCGGGTTTGGACCAGATGGACCAAGTCGGGATACGGACTTCGCAACCATCGAACGCTTCGGCCATCGAGCCGGCCAAATGTTGGGCCGGGCCATTGATGAGCATCTGAGCGCCCGGCACGCCGAACATTCTCAAGAAGCGTCCTGCCCGACGTGCGAGGCGGCAGGCGAATCGGACGCCCTGGAGAGAATGAAAACACGCCCACTGCAAACCCAGGATGGAACGATACCATTGGCCGAACCGGCCTTC
>JABMRB010000831.1 GCA_013202865.1 Candidatus Nealsoniibacteriota bacterium
GTGCGGATCGCCTTCGGCGGCGGCAGCGAACGGCTCTGGTCCGCAACGGTCGCGCTGAGCGAGGGCCTGTTGTCCGAGCCGAAGTCGTTGGGAATCGAGGCCGACGAGCCGGGTTCGATGTGGATCGAGCAAGGCCAGTTGATGATTCGCCAGCGCAGCGCCCGGGCCTACGACGGCGTGGACGTGCAGGTTCGTTGTTCGCCCGACGCCAAGCTGCTGATCGATCTGGCCGCCGCGGACGATCCTCAGCACCCGATCCGGATCGAAGTTCCACTGGCAGACATCTCGGGCAAGTTCTTCAACGAGGTGCTCGACGCGTTCGGCAACCGTCTGTTGGTTCGGCGTACGCCGGGCGACCGCTTGCGGGTGCGTTTTGCTCGCGACGCGCTGGTGTTTGCCCCGGGTGAAAGGTTCCGCCTGACGTTGAATCCTCACGAGTTGCCCGTCAAGCAGCGCACGAAAATCCATATCGAATGCCAACTCCAAGCGGCAGACAGCGGACGGGAACATTGGTCGACGGTACACAAGATGTGGTCGGACAATCTGACGGCCGTCGACATCGGCGTCGACATGCCCGCGGTCGAAGGCGTCTACGATCTGGTCTTTACGGCCAAGCAGGTCGGCGACTGGAAGCAGGCGGTTCGCGCACCGTTGAACATCAACCCCACCGTAGCCGAGCGCCGGATTCAGGTTGTGGTGTTGGACCCGCGGCCGGCGGCGGGTGCCGACGTCGACCAGCAGGAGCTTGCCCAGGTCGTGCCGATCGACCCGACGAATCCGCGATGGTGGGAGTTGCTGAGCAACCTCCAGCATTTGCCCAAGGACCCCCGGTTGTGGAAAGGCCCGCTGGGCAACGACAGCATGGAGGTGTTTGAACACGCGTTGGGGAAGTTCGTACGGCTGAAACCCAGTGCCCAATCCCCCGACGTGAGTTGGGAGGCCTACACGCTGCCGATCGGCAACCCGGGGTGCCCGCACGTGCTGGAGATCGAGTATCCCAGCGACGTCGTCCAGACGCTCGGGATCAGCATCATGGAACCGAACGCGGCCGGCGCGTTGATGCCGATCGGTTTGGATTCGGGCGTCGACTCGGCCGAATCGCTGGGGGCAGGCGACCAGGCGGCCCGGCGGCTGAAACACCGCTTGATCTTCTGGCCGCGGACCGACCGCCCGATGGCCCTGATTACCAACCTTCGCGGGCGTGAACCGGCCGTCTACGGCAAGATCCGCGTGCTAGCCGGCTGGAACCGCCTGCCGCCGGCCCCGTCGGTGTTGCCGACCGGCACGCCGCAAAGTTCCCGGCGCCTGTTGTCGGCCTATCTCGATCGCCCGCTGTTCCCCGAAAACTTCTCCGCCACCGAGCGGCTCGACGCCTGGAGCGGCCGAAGTCTCGACGACTGGCAAACGTTCTATCAGGGCGGCACGCGACTGGTCGAGTACCTGCGGCACGTCGGCTACAACGGCCTGATGATCTCCGTGCTGGCCGACGGCAGTACGATCTACCCCAGTGCGATCCTCCAGCCGACGCCCCGTTACGATACGGGCGTGTTCTTTGCCACCGGACAGGACCCGGTACGCAAGGACGTGTTAGAGATGTTGTTCCGCCAGTTCGATCGCGACCGGCTGCAACTGATCCCGACGCTCGACTTCTCGGCTCCGCTGCCGGAACTCGAGGAGATCCGGCGGCAAGGCGGACCCATGGCATCGGAAATCCAGTGGGTCGGCCCCGACGGGCACTGCTGGAATCGGATGCATCCCACGCACCGAGGCCTGGCGCCATACTACAACCCGTTGCATCCACGCGTGCAGGAGGCGATGCTGGCGGTGGTCCGGGAATTGGTTGCCCGATACGGTCATCATCCGGCGTTTGGCGGGCTGGCGCTGCGGCTTTCGGGCCACGGCTACGCCCAACTCCCCGGGCCTCAATGGGGTATGGACGACGTTACCCTCGCCCTGTTCGAGAAAGAGACCGGTATCCACGTGCCGGGCACCGGGTCACAGCGGTTTGCCCGGCGGGCGGCCTTTCTGCTGGGCGAAGAACACCGGCCGGCGTGGCTCCAGTGGCGAAGCAAACAATTGGGCCAATTCCACAGACGAATCCACCAGGAGGTGGCTCGGACCCGACCCGGCAGCCGGCTCTACCTGGCGGCGGCCGACGCCTTCTCCGGCCCCGCCTTGGCCGAACGGCTTCGCCCCGCTTTACCCCGGCAAGCGACCATCGCCGACGCCCTGTTGCAGATCGGCATCGACGCGGCGCAGTACCGGGACGTCGCAGGAATCGTCCTGTTGCGTCCCGAACGCGTTCGCTGCGGCGGGCAACTGGGACCCCGGGCCGTAGATCTGGAGATCGGGCAGATGCCCGACGTCGACCGCTACTTCCAAGGGCTGCCCGTGACGGGAAGTCTCTTCGTGCATTCGTCCAGCGAGGTCCGCATCGAGTCGTTCGACCGCAAGAGCCCCTTTCCGACAACCTATACGTGGCTGGTTTCGCAGCCGGTTCCTTCCGACCGGCAAAACCGGCAACGCTTCGTACACAGCCTGGCCACGCTCGACGCGCAGGTGCTGGTCGACGGCGGCTGGATGCTGCCGCTGGGCCAGGAGGAGTCGGTTCGGGAGTTGATTGCCGTCTACCGCCGTCTGCCGGCCGTACCTTTCCAGCGGGCGACCGGTATCTCGGCCCAGCCGGTCTCTTTCCGTTACGCCACGCACGCCGGCGCGACCTACGCATACGCGGTCAACGATTCGCCGTTTACCGTGGGGGCCCGAGTCCGCATCAACGCCCCGGCCGGGACCCGACTTCAAGAGCTAACCGGGCGCCGGTCGGTGCAGCCGCTGAAGCGGGACGCCGCCGGCAGCTACTGGGCGGTTGAATTGCAGCCCTACGACGTCGTGGCCGTGCAGTTTTCTCAACCGAAGTTGCGGCTATCTCGCGCGACCGTCTCCTTGCCGCCGGCCGCCCTGCGCGCCTTGGGAGAACGGATTCGCGACCTGGGTACTCGCGCCGCGTGGCTGCGGAATCCGCCGCCGCCGCTGGCCCTGTTGAGCAACCCGGACTTCGAGAAACAGCCCGCCGGCGCCGATCCGCTACCCGGCTGGGACGTCATCGCTCAAGCGGGTGCGACCGTAGCGACCGACCCCGGACGGAAACACGACGGCAAGCAGTCGGTGAGGATGATCAGCACCGGCCCGCCCACCTACCTGGCCAGTCGCCCGTTTCCGCCGCCGGCAACGGGCCGGTTGTCGATGTCGGTTTGGCTGCGCGTGGCGGACCCCAAGGTGCAGCCGCCGCTGCGCCTGGCGTTGGAGGGGACGGTTGACGGGCGGCCCTTCGGCTACTACCGTTTTGCCCCGGTGGGGCAGGCACCCGCACCCGGCCAGGCACCCGCACCGATCGCAGCGCAATGGACCGAGTTCGTCTTTCCGTTGGACGATCTGCCCTTAGAAGGCGCAACGGAGCTTCGCGTCAGATTTGAGTTGACCGGGCCGGGTGAAGTTTGGATCGACGACGTTCGGTTGTACGATCTGGTGTTCAATCAGAACGAAAACACCGAGTTGTCGAAGCTGATCACGCTAGCCGACGTCACGCTACAAAACGGCCAGGTGAGCGATTGTATGCGACTGCTCGACGGTTACTGGCCGCAGTTTCTGATGGCGAACGTACCCGCGCCGGGCGCTGCCCGGGTGGCGCGCGAGCCGGTCCGGCCTCCTCCCGCACGACCTGCCGAGCCGGATTCTGAGGACGGGTTCTTCGACCGCATGAGAGGCCTGCTGCCGAAGAAGCTCTGGTAGCGGGCTTCCGTCGCCATGTTTCCCGCCTGCCGATGGCCGCTGCATGACCTAGACTTGCAAAAGTAGCCGTCCCCTCGGTGGGGGCAAGTTGTGCCGATCGTAGGGATCAGAGCAGGTCGAGAGCCGCGCGGTCATGCAGTTTTCCTGGACGATTTTCACCGTTGTATTGCTGCTGGGCATGCTCCAGTTGGTCGCCGGTGTGGTCTTCGGACGATACCTGCCGCTGGGCCGAAAGAAGGCCGAGCAGCCCCGCCGCGACGTTGCTCTGGAGTCGCGCCCCGGCCGCCTGCGGCTATTCTTCCGCCGGTCGTTCGAACTGCTCACCCGGGTCTCTCAGGACGTCGACCGGCACCACGCAGAGATCGCGCAGGTCAACGACGAATTGTCGGCGACCCCACCATGCGACGGCCCGGAAATGCCCGAGTCGGTGCTGAAGACGGTTTCTCAGATCCTGGAAATCAACGAGCGACTGCAGATCCGGCTCAGCGACGCGGAAGTGAGGCTCAAAGACCAGGCCGAACAGATGGAGTCCCACGTGGCCCAGGCTCGAACCGACGCCTTGACCGGACTGCCCAACCGACGCGCGTTCGACGACGAGATGGCTCGGCGGATCTCGGAATGGCGACGCAAGAGTTCAACCTTCTGCATGATGATCATCGACATCGACCACTTCAAACGCCTCAACGACCGCTACGGACATCCGGCGGGTGACTACGTGCTTCGGCACGTCGCCGAGGTGCTCGAAACGATGCTGCGGGAAATGGACCTGATTGCCCGTATCGGCGGTGAGGAGTTTGCCCTCGTGTTGCCCAGCACGGGTGCGGCCGATGCACGCCGGGCAACCGAGCGGATCCGCTCGGCGATTGCGTCCGAGCTATTTCATTTCGAGCAACAGGAGATCCGTTTAACCATCAGCATCGGTCTGGCTCGGGTTGCCCCGCAAGACGACGTGGTTGCATTGCTAAAACGGGCCGACGAGGCGCTCTACGCGGCCAAAGCAGGCGGACGCAACTGTGGATACTTCCACGACGGCCGGGTTTGCACCCGAATCGGACTCTCGTCCCACGGCAACGACGATCCCTCATCGACCGACCTCCCGGCCGACGGCGCTGCCTTTCCCAAGAACGCCGAGACATCGGAACTGACGACAATCTGCGACCAACTCCGAGACCGTCTGGCCAAGATGGTCGACGAACCGTAGTCGGCCCCACAGCCACACGACCACCTTACTTTTCCCCGCACATTTCCTCTTCCTTCCTCTTCCTTCCTCTTCCTTATTCCTTCTTCTTCTTCTTCTTTCCCGATTTCCCCCTTTCCCATCTTTCCTTTCCTTCCGTTCTTTCTGTTTCCCGCTTCCTTCCGTCGGCCCCCTACCTGAACGTTTCCCCCGGAAACCGACATTGACTCGAATAGGCCGCTCTCCCTATGGTACGCGGTTCGATTTCTCGAACCATCCTGAATAATGCCTATCCTCCCCTTGCTCCCTACACTCCCTCTCGGCTTGCCGGGGCGACCGGCCGGAACTGATTCACCCGTAGCTGGATTCGCAAGAATTCAGCCGTAACGCGAAAGACCGACTTCTTGCGAATCCGGCTACAAAACCGGCTGGTGAGCCTTCTTCTGCCGGTCGCCTTGGCGATCGGGCTGACGGGCGGCTGCCGTTCGACCGGGGTCGACTTGCGATCGGTTCCGGTCAATCCGCTCTCGCAACGGCTGAACCTGACGTCCTTCTGGGGGCCACAGCCAAGCAAGCAGACGGCGCAAGTGTTGCGGGTGTGCAATCTGGAGCACGAATTAGAAGCCGACCCCCGGGCGCTGCTACAGAAGCTCCAGGCGGCCATCGAGCAGAACCCGTCACCCGAGAAGCTCTACGCCTTCTCTGAATTGGCCTATCTGGGCGGAAAGCAGGCCGAGCAATATGACACCCAAATCGCCATGGATCTCTACGGCGCCTCCGTATTGTATGCCTATCACTACCTGTTCGACGAGCGTCTGGATCACGATCGCAACCCGTACGATCCGCAGTTCCGCGGCGCGTGCGATCTCTACAACACGGCCTTGGAGGAAGCGCTCCGATTGGCGTGCAGAGACGGCGGCCTCGTCCCCGGGCAATGCAAAACGATCCGCACGGCCGCCGGCGACTGGGACATCACCTGCGTGATCCACGGCAGCCGGTGGCGGACCGAGGACTTCGACCGCTTCGAGTTCGTTTCCGACTACGAGATCAAGGGCCTGAAGAACCA
>JABMRB010000832.1 GCA_013202865.1 Candidatus Nealsoniibacteriota bacterium
CCACCCCACCGATGCCACGTTCCGTCGACCTCCACTTCGAAAAACTCCTGCCCCGGGAACGCGTACAGGTCGCGGGTTCCCCGATTACGAACGTCTGCCTTGAAACTGGGAACCGTCCCTTCCTTCCAGGTCGTCTTGTCCGCCCGCAGGCGGACCTGCACGCCCTCGACCGCTTGGCCCCATGCGATGTTTCCCTTTCCCGCATCAGTCGCTACGGCAGAGGGTGTCTCCGTTGCGGGTTCTCCGGCGGGCGGCGTAATCTTGCAGTTCGGTAATGCCTTTTGGAGATTCCCAATACCCTCGTCGGTGACTTGCGTTTCGCCGAGGAACAACGATTTGAGGTTTGTCAGACCCTTCAGATGCATCAGTCCAGTGTTGCTGACTTGGGTACCCGTCAGTTCCAGCCACTCCAGCTTGGTAAGCCCGCTGAGATGCGCTAGTCCAGCATCGCCGATTCGCGTGTTCTGCAGCCGCAACTCGCGGAGATCGGTCAGGCCGCGGAGATGCACCAGACCAGCGTCCGTGATGTGGGTTCTCGCCAGAGACAGCATTCTCAGTTCGGTCATCCCCTTCAGAGGCACAAGCCAGGCATCGGTGACGTGGACATCGCGGCTGGGGGCAAAGATGTCAATGCTGCTGACCCTGCCGTTGCCGTCCCATATCAGGTTTGTCTTTTCCATCGGCCTCCAACCCAGCTTCTTCAGCGATTCGACGGCAAGTTCGTCGTCTGGTACGATCTCGATGAAATTGCTCGCAAAACGAACGGGCTCGCCCGCATCCTTCTCCGTAGGATTGCCGACGAACCATACGCGTACGGAGTGTTTGCCGGGCTTGAGCACCAAGGGATCGTCGCCGCATTTCCACTGATCGCTCAGGTGAATCCAGATGTCTTTGTATTGCCGGCCCGGGGGAAACCAGGAACTCTTGACGCGGATGTTTCCGGCCCAGCGATATCGCCGTCCGTCGATCTCCAGTTCGCACAGTTCCTGTGCCCGAGCGACCGTCAAATCACGTTGCCCCTCGTTGCGCACATCGGCTATCAGTTCCAGCACGGTGTCCGGCCTGTACGGACCGTCACGAAAGACCCGCAACCGAGCTTGCACACCTTCCACCGGTTTACCCCAAGCGGTCTTTTCCTCTCCTACTGCCTTCGGCCCGGTTGAAGGTATCGTCGTTCCAGGCATCTTGGCAAAGGGGTCGTCTTCCGCACCGGCGGGGGTTGTTCTGGCGGGCAACTCGTCAGACGAATCGTCCGAGGGTATCTTGCCGGAGATGACATCCAATGTCTTTTGGCATTCTTTTCGAGTATTCTCGTCGGAAAAGTTATCAATTACTATCTTCAGAACGGGCTTGGCGTCATCGCCCATTCTCATGAGCAATTCCTTTCCAATGCGGTTACTGGCATCTATAATCTCGCCGGATACCTTAGCACCGCTGAAATGTGCCAGACGAGTTGCGATGAGCGCCGCGGCTTGCCTATCTGGAGAGTTGAGAATGATGTTTCGAGCTTTCTCGACAATGGGGTCTCCTGCTTCGGCAAGGTTGTACGGTGAGAGATCATTTCGTGCACGTGTCAGTTGCTCGGGAATGGGGCGTCCTTCGAGATTGCGTAATGCGGTAAAGGAAGACTCCAGTTCGTTCCAACTCCTCGCCGTTGCATGGATATCGCGAAGAATTGGCGCGGCTTCCTGCCAGTTGAACATAACACAAACCTTGTCGACAGATCCGATGTATTGTCGCTTTTTCAACAGATCCAGACAAACCACCTTGGTCTCTTTGCGAGGCTTTCCGCCGAGTTTGTGCAATGCGGTTAAGGAAGGTTCCTGTTCGGACCACCAATTCTTCGGCGTTGCGGGGATATCGCGAAGAATTGCCACGGCTTCCCGCCAGTTGAACGTAACACAAACCTCGCCGACAGATGTGATGTGTCGCCGCTTTTTCAACATGTCCAGGTAAATCGCCTTGATCCCTTTGCGAGGCTTTCCGCCAATCACGGTGTCTGCCGCCACGTTTTGTGTTATTGGGTCCTCATACAAAGCCTCAAGAAGGTTGTCCGCCGCATCTGTATGCATAAGGGCCAGCGGTCGCAACAAATGTGCGAGGTCCTTTAGCTCGTTTGGTTTTGTGATTTGCCTCTCGATATAGGTAACCGCCTTGTCGCCATAAGCTGCCAGTGGATTTACCACGTTGCGGGCCGTTCTTCGGATATCGAGGACAGGCATGTCGTGGGCATTCAGGCCCGAGTCTTTCACCAGCAGGCCCTCGACAAGCAACTGAATCGGATCATCGCCACCGGCGAGTTTCAATTCAGTACGCAACTGGTGCTGCCACGGAATTGTCGTTCGGACAAACCAGCGGCGACCAAGGCCCGTCCCCAGGTCAACTGTCTTTACAAACAAACCGTCCGTATCTTCCCATTCGGTTATTGGAAATTTCCAGCGGACATTTTGTGGCAAGTCGACCTTCTCATCGTAAGTAATGATATCGATATGCGAAAAGATGCTTCGGTAGTTCGGGTCATCAGGTCCTTTGTCCCGTGGATATTTCGCCTTGGGTTGCGCGAAGGGAAACCCGACATATACCCGCCGCTCTTTTGAGAGCAACAGTCGCGACGCCTTTGCGGTGCCAATGTCGGCCTTTTCATAACGGCCCGACTCGGCTGTTTTCCAGTCGGGAAAGACCTTGGCGGCCTCCGCGGACCAGTCGGCCTGTTCCGATTCCGCCGCCGAGGTGCTTTCTTCCGTCCCTTCATCGGCAACCACGAAACAGGTCACCAGCGCGACGATCATTGCCGAGGTGACCAACCCGCCGGCAAGCGAACTGCTCCAACGACGCGGCCCATTGCCGGCGAACCCCAAGACGCGGCGAATCCGGCCGAGCGTGCTGCCATCGGCCTTGCGGGCGGCCATCACCATTTTCGGTGCGGCACGGCCCGCCTCGACCGCGGCAAGCGCCGAAGCGTAATCGATCTTGCTGCCACAAACGGTGACCGCCATGTCGTCGCAACAGTGCTCGCGTTCGGCGCGAATCTGTCGCGAGATCCACCATACGCCCGGATGATAGAAGAACAGGGTTTCGAGGACCGTCTGCAACAGGTTCACAAGATAATCGTGCCGGCGGATGTGGGCCAACTCGTGCGCTAGGATGGCGTCGAGTTCGGCGTGTGTGAGACCTGTCAGGATGCCGACGGGCAGAAGAATCATCGGCCGCAGCCATCCCACTACGACCGGTACTTCCACCATGAGTGATTTCATAATGGCAACGGATCGGTTTATCCCCGAGCGCTCCGCTAGCGTGGAGAGTCGACGCGAGATTTCTTCAGCAACCGGATTCGTGCCGAGACGTTTCAGTCGTTGCGCCGCGATCCATCCGCCCAGATTCCACACGGACACCACAAACACGCCAACAAACCATGCAACCACACACCAGGGCATCCATGGTGACAGGACCGCCGCAATCCGTTGCAGTGACGACTCTTGAGATGTGTCGGTCGCCGGTGCCTCGGCAGTCGGCTTTGGGGCGGCGGAAGCAACGACTGTTGCGGACGACGAAGTTACGGAGGTTTGCCCGCCAGGGTGCCCAGAGCCTGGAACTCCCGTGTTCTCCATCCCCATTTCGACAGCAGTGATGTCTTCAGCCGCAGCGGCAGCGAGATCCTTTGTAGTCGCCTCTTCGGCAGTTGCAGACGCGGTAATGTCCGGAGCTTGGGACTCGGGAAGGACACCGTATGTGACCAGTGGCACAATCGCCATGACGGTCAACCCGCCGCACGCGGTCAGATAGCGCATGTTCGCACTGCCGCGACGCAGCACGGAAAGCAGCAACGCCAGAACGGCCGTCACCAGGGCGATCTCCCAGAGCGAGTGCAACAGGGTCCAGCCCAAGCGTGTGATCCAATCCGCAGCCAGTATTTGATCGAGAAAGTTCATTGGTCTTCCTCCCGTGCCTTTTTGATCAACTCTTGCATCATTTCCAATTCTTCCGGGGAAACCCGATCCGCCGAAATCATTCGCATCACCAGATTCGCCGCCGAGCCTCCGAAGGCCCTTTGTGCCAGATCGTCGAGCATGCACAGTTGCGTATGCTCCATGGTTTCCGCACTGTGATAAAGCTGCGGACGGACGGAATCATCGCGGATGATGAGTCCCTTTTCGCGCATCACCTGCATCATCTTCAGCGTGGTCGAATAGCCCGTGTCTCGCTCGGCGGCCAGTTCGTTATGCACCTGGCGCACGGTGCGGGGGCCTTGCCGCCAGAGTACGTCGAGAATCTTCAATTCGACGTCCGTCGGCTTGGAAGAAGGATGTCTGGGCATGGCTCTTTCTCTCCCGAAAGCGTGTTTCCGTTGGTGACGCGACTCGATCTGTCTCGCGCCGTCTGGGTGTATGACGAATTACTTCGTCTGATAGTTCCCTGATTCTAACGAATAATTTCGTCAACACAACCGGAATTCGCCGAGAATGCCTGTCACAGGGCCCTGGCAATCATCGTAACATGTGACACATAAGTCACTTATGGACTTTTATGACATGACGAAATAATTCGTCTTTCGGCCTGAATTCGCCCTACGAACTCGGAAAACTACTGGACTTGACGGTGATCTTCTGGTCACCGTCCTTCCCCATTGGCACGGTTGCGCGTTCGTGCCGGCCCCTTCGACCGCCGCGAGTTCCGCGCTTCGGATATCTCCTGAACCGCGACCGCTCCGATCCCTGGAATCGCAAGCAGGTCGTCCGTTTCAAACTGCTGCAATTGTCCCCACGATGCAATCGAGGCCCGGCGAAGTGCGCTCTTCACGTGAGTACTGAAGATGGCCCAATCGATCAAGTCTTTCGTGATCGTCTTGGTTTTCCGGTGCAGCTTGAATTCGCCGCATGTACCCGTAGTCGGCGACACCTGTGGCCAACATGTGCCCGAATGTATCACAACCGGGGCCGATCGTCGGCAATCTCCTCGATATCCGATTGTGGGAGTGTAGAATTGGCAGTCGCCGCAGGTCCTCGTGCTCTTCACGCTCCTCGTCATCGTTTCTCCGGCATTTTGTTTCGGTTGTCGGGGTCGACGTGCCGAAGCGCGGCCTCCTTGTCGTTGACCGCGACGGCTGCCGCACCCGCCTCGATCACGGCCTCGATGCGTTCGCGCTCGGTGACCACCACCCCTCAATCGGATCGGGGTCGGCCGCCTCGGCAGCAGCATCACGCGGTCGGACTTGGAGAAGAAGCGGTGGCCGCTAAACCACTTCTTCCCTCAGCGAGAAGACGGGTTGTTCTTCCACTCGTGGTCTTCGATGAGCCAGGTGTCGCCCTTTCGCCAAAGATGGAGTGTGAGAGGAACCGGATAGTTGTCGTGCGGGAAGGAACCGTCACGAGAGTCGAAAGACACCAGGACCATGATTTTCGCCGTGGCCCGGGGCGGACTGGACAACTCTTTGAAGGAGATCTCCAACCGGGTAATCTTCGCCCCGGTGAACTTGAACCGGCCCATGTTGCCTGCGACCAGCGACCGGGTGTCACGGTTGTTGGGGTCGACGTGCCGAAGCGCGGCCTCCTTGTCGTTGACCGCGACGGCTGCCGCGCCCGCCTCGATCACGGCCTCGATACGTTCGCGCTCGGTGACCACCACCCGTTCCAGAGCGATGCCGCCGGCGACCAACACGGCCACGCCGATCATCACCCAAAGCAGCACCCCGCGCCCGGAGCGCAGCAGCATCAACCCCAGCACGGCCAGGGTGATGATGCCGAAGAGAATGATCGGTACGGGTGTTTCGAGTAAGGTAATCATGGGAAATGACGAACCTCGAATGACGAATGACGAATTACATATTTAGCCCGGCTTCCTTCGGCAGGGGGACCTCGACGGGCTTCCAGTCAAGGACTTCGTACAAACCGACGCAAAGCGGTTCGTCACGACACAATTCGGGCCACAGGACGGAGTCTGTCAACAATCGGCCGAAGAGAGTGATACTGCCGTACTCGCCGTGGCGGATCCGTTCCACGGCCAACCAGTGGATTTCGGAGGCGAAGGCGGTCTGCAACCGGACCTTGACGCGAACCTCCATGGGCAGGTCCGATTCGTCTGCCAAGGTGACGTGCGTCCTCAGGTCCCGGCGGATCTTGACCGTGCTACGCTGCTCGTTCTCCTCCTCGAAGGCTCCCTGGCGATACAACCAGACGGCTTCGCCCATCGTCGCGAGTTCCTCACGCGGCCGGTCCAACCGGAGTACGTCGGCGTCGGCGACCGAGAGCAAACGCCCTTCGGAGTCGAGATAGACGGCTAGCACGTCGTCTTCCAGCAGCGCGGCGGCCGCGTGGAATGTAGTCTGGAGCCGGGAGTCGCTGTCGGCTTTCCCCATCGCGGCAACGTTCACAGCAATCCATGCCTTGTGGTCGGCAAGCGCCTGTTGCACTGCCCGGTCTTTTGGCTTGGCTGGCTCGGACTCTTCGTCGAAGTAGCGGTCGCGGCCGAACGTCAACCGGCAGGTCCACTCCGGCGTAGCGAGCACGAAGCTGGCCGCCGGATCGTCCGGCAGGGTCGAGGGCAACTGCTTGATGGTGGGCTCTGCAAGCAGCGCGGCAGACAACGCAGAGCGGAGTTGCTGCACGTCGGGTGGCCGCGACTCCTTCAACAGCAGCAACACGGACGTATCGGTCCCGTAGTATTGCAGACTCGGCGGACACACCCGGCGCAACGGCAGGAACTTCTCGCTTCGCAGGAGGTGGCCGACGTCTTGATCGCCGTAGAGGCCTGCGATCAGGTACTGCCGGGGCAGCAACTGCGTCATCAGTTTGGTGGTTCCGCCGACGTCTCCTGCGGCCGCGCAAACCAGGACCAGCAGGTCCGGCTCACCCGACTGCTCGTGGAACGCCTCGGCCGTCGCCCGCGCGTCCTGCGTCCGGCCGACGCGCAACTGGCTGCGAACCAGATGGTCGCAGAGCCGCTTGGACTCCCAGGGGTCGAGTTCGTCGGCGCCACTCGGGGGCCAAGGCGCCGCCAGTTGAATCACGCGGCGATAGTCCTCCTGTTGCCAGGCCATCTCCGCTTGCCGGCAGAGGATATCGGCAGAGGAGGGATCGATGCGGCGATACGCGCTGAGCAACGACGCCAAATCGGCCCATCGTTGCTCTGCGATAAGGTTGTCCGCGAGGTACTCGAAGGTTTCGTCAGCCGGTTCGATCTCGTCGAGCGCGGAGACAATCTCGCCCGACTTCAGCCGGATCGCTCGCCGACGCCGGTCGCAGGCCGACTGCAACTCCTCGTCGGTTGTCCGGTTGCGAGCGGCAACGAGCAAGCGATCGGCCTCGGCGTAGTCCTTTCGTACTTCGGCCAGTAAGGCCGAACAATAGTCGAGCCAGGGATCGTCGGGAAACCGGGCCCGATGCGCCTCGATCAGCGACTGCAATCGAGCCACCTGCTCAGCGTCGAGTTCGTCCAGCCACCGGTAGTACCGAATCAACTGTTCAAAGGTCTCTTCCGGCGGTTCGATCGTCCGGTAAGCTTGCAGGTCTTGGCCGCTCTCGTGCAGTACCCAAATGCGCTGGCAGCGTAACGCCTGGAGGATTTCCTCGTCTTCGGTCGCCGCCATGCCGGCGGCATACTCCTTCTCGGCGTCGGCGTACTTCTCATCGTAGGCCAGGAGATAACCGGCGTAAAATCGAATCCACGGGTCGTCGGGACACCGTCGGCGATGTGCATCGAGCAACTCGACGAACGCCTTCTTCGAGATATCATAGTCGTCCGAGATGTAGCTGTCGGCGAGATACTCGAACGTCTCCTCGGGATCGGGGCTGTCCGTGTAACCGGCCAGCAGGCCGCCGCCGCCGAGGATCATCTCCAAGTACCGAGAGCGATAACGATTCTTCTTGTCGGCGTCGGTCTCTTTGCCCCAGGCCGTCTTGAAGGCGGCCGCGGCCCCGGCTTCGTCTCCGTCGAGTTGGCAGGCCAGCCCGGCCAGGAAGTCATTGACGGCCGCGTCGGGCTGCCGCTGGGCGATCCACCGGGCCATGGCGGCCAGGCCGGCGGAGTCTTCCGACGTGGCACACCGCTGCGCCACCGAGAGGGCCGTCTCGACCGGGTCGTCCGTCTTCTGGACGTACTGCACGAGTGCTTCTTTTTCGTCGCTGCGCAAGATGCCAGCGAGCGACAGGAGTGTATCGATCTGCTGGGGATTGCAGTCGAGCGACTTGCGCAGCTCGACGGCCGCTTCCTTCCGCCGGCCCAAAGCCAGCAGCGACTGTCCCTTGAGTTCGGCAACATCGGCATTGCGTCCCAGCAGGCTCTCGTAGCGCGAGATCTGCCGCAGTGCCTCTTCGTGGCTCCCGCGCTCCAGGTAACAGCGGGCCAGACCGTACAGCGTACCCGGCGCCGCCTCCGGGTCGGCCACACGGCGATAACAGGCCAGGGCCCGGTTCTCGTCACCGTATTGCGACCAGGTGTGGCCGATCTGCAGCCAAGCGTCGTCCCGAAAGACGGGCAGGATGCTGAGCTCTTCGGTTCCGCGAATGGTCTCGGCCGCCCTGTCGTATTCTCCTTGCTCGAGGAGATCACGGGCGGTCACCAGGTCCGTCTTGCAATCGTCGTACGCCTGCAACCTGGAGTCGTCGCCGTAGCCGTAGAAGATCGCCTCCTCCGCCGATGCCCGGATCCCGTAGTCGAGCAGCTCCCAGTCGTAGGCCTTCCATTGTTGCGCGCCGTCACGAACGATCCACCAGCGTACCGGCAATTCGCTGCCGTTGCCGTCCCAGAACAATGCGTAGACGATGGCCGCGTCGCGGTTGGCGTGCAAGTCAACGTGGACGATCTTGTAGCGGGTCCAACAGGCGGGTACCCAGAGTTGCTCTTGGATGGTTGCGGCGTCCAGCGCCAGTCCGGCAAAACCGGACTGGTCCAGGTGACCGCTACGGGTCATTTCAGCCAGCAGCAATTCGGTGTCGATCAGACGAGCAAACGCAGCGTCGTCATCGGCGGCGGTAGCCTTTACCACCCGGTCGAACAACGCTTGGATCCTGCGTAGCCGCGCCGGGCTGACGCCGACCGCATCGGCGTTGAACGCGGCGGCTACGGCGGCGTATTTCTGCTGCGGCGACGCATCCTCGGGAAACGGCAACTCGCGGACCGCCGATCGTGGCCCGAAACCGCGTCCCCCGGTCGCCGTCCACCATGCGACCACGCCCGCGCAAAGAACGATTCCCAGAAGCGCCGTCCCGCACACCGCCCACAACAGGGTCTTGGCCCCGCCACGCTGTGCCGGGCGAGGTTCCGTGGTGAACGGGTCGCGAGCGTCCCAGTGCGACATGTTATCGTCCTTACGGATCGTGCTTCCGCTTGTGACCCGCGATCAACCGGGTATCAACCCTTCATCGGGAAGATCGGGCCGCCGTACAACGCCGCGTCGCCGAGGATCTCCTGGATCCGCAGTAGTTGGTTGTACTTGGCCATTCGGTCGGTCCGCGAGGCCGAGCCGGTCTTGATCTGGCCGGTACCCAGCGCCACGGCCAGGTCGGCAATCGTCGAGTCCTCGGTCTCGCCGCTGCGGTGGCTGGTCACGCTGGTGTAGCCGTGGCGCCGTCCCAGTTCGATGGCATCAATGGTCTCGGTAACCGAGCCGATCTGATTGACCTTGATGAGGATA
>JABMRB010000833.1 GCA_013202865.1 Candidatus Nealsoniibacteriota bacterium
ACTCGCTTGCGCTTCGAGCTTGTATCTGTGGCGCTGTCCAACTAAGTAGCGCGAATCCGTCGGCTGAACGTGCTGCCGACGACGGCCAGGCCGCTGAGTATCGTCATCGACAATAGAACCCAGCCGAGTGGGCCGATGCTCCGTAGCGCGTAGGTACGCGAGCCTTGAAGAAACGAACTGGCCGGGCGGTTGGCCGTGTCGCGGAATACTGCAACGTCTTTGCGGGTGATGAATTCTGACGTTCCGCTCTGTTCGTCGCCGTCGATCATCGCGACGAACTCGAATTGGGCGTCGTCGGTTCCGTATTCCTCGTTGAACTTGCGGACCAGATTGATGGCGGGCATGGTCTGCCGTCCCATGATCTCCTGGAGCGGAAAGCTGATGCGGCCGGAGTTTGCGCCGTAGCTGCGAAACACGACCTCCGTGCATACGAGCACGTCGGTCGTTTCAAAGTCGAACTCGAAGTCGTACGGTCGCCCCGCGAAACTGAACGCCCGGGCAATGGCTTCCTTCTTCTCGTCTTCGGGGACGTTCGGTCGGATCACGGCCACCGAATCGGCGCCCCCGATCGAGTGCTCCAGCGACGAGAAGATCACTCCCTCGCTGATCGCCTCGATAATGACGTGCTTGTGGCCTTCGTCGTCGGCGGCGGCGAACTCGTCCCAGTGCTCGCGTACGTGTGGGTTCTGGTCCAGGCCGAGCCCGCGCAGGTCGTCGGTCGTGCCGACGTAGACCGCACCGTGCGGCCAGTAGCCGGGCAGGAAGGCGTTGGAGAGGTACCAGTTCCGCCGCTCCAACAGCACGTCGCCCGGCTGGAGCACCTTGGCCAGCCGGGCGAGTTGATCGTCATCGATCAGCGACTCTCCCATGCGAGGCTCTCGGATTTTGAAATCGCCGATCCAAGTCGAGACGGCCGATTGCGTTTCGTACTGAACGTCGTGAAACAGTCTGCCCAGGTCTGCAACGGCGACCTCAATGATCCGCTCGGAGACGGAATCGTCGATTTTGCGGATCGTCTGCTCCGCATCCGAGATCGCCGAATGGAACCGATCGTACGGCGCCGATTCGGACAGCTTGTGCGTGGCGAACAGGTCCTGCACGTGCTTCTGGTGATAGTACCGCCGGGCCAGTTCGAACATTTTGATGTTCTGGGGACTGGCGAGATTGTGCCGAACCGTATCGTAAAGCCCCGGCGGAATCCCCCAGTTCGGCTCCGCTTCGTTGAGCTTGGCAATCGCGGCGCGGCTTTTGGCAAACAGGTCGACGTATTTCGCCGAGGCCTCGTATAACACCGACGCCGCCGTGAAGTCCAGCAGAAACGTCCGCAAGCGAAGCCCCTCATTGTCCACGTCGGCGTACTGCTGGTACTTCCAGATGATCCGCAGCAACGCCTGACGATAGGTGACGTAACGTCGCAGTAACTCGCGGACGTCGTCGTCGTCCTCTTGTTTGGTGTACGACCGTTGCCCGTCGGCGAACTCACGGCTAATCTGCACGGCGTCGGTTTCGAGCTTGTCGATGCCGTCGATCAGATGCACGAGAGCCTTCTCGTCGGCGCGCAAGAGCGTCTTGAGACGGGCTTCCGACACGTTGCCCAGATCGAGTCCATTGCCGCTAAGCGGGTCGTCGAACAGCGCGTACTTACCGACCCACGCGGCCGCAGCGATCAGCAATACGGCCAGGGCGCCGGACACCATGCGCGGCCAGCGGCGCTTGGGCGGCGGCGGCGTTTCCGTTTCGTCGCGGGGGGATCGCTTCGCGTACTCCTTGGCCAACTCATCGAGTTGCCGGCGAATCCCGGATTCCTCTTCTCGCAATTGTTTCAACGTGCCGCGGTAGACGGTGACACGCAACTGCTGCCAAAGCAGTCGGGCCGTCCGCCCGGCATTGCGCCAGTAGTGGATGGCGATCACGCCAAACACGGGCGCGAGGATCATCCACGTCCAGGCGAACCAGGCGGCAAAATACCCGAACGTCCACCAGGCGACCGCCGCGTACCAGATCAGATACAGCGGCACGCCGACGATCATCCGGTTGGTCGCGATCGTCTTGCGTCCCGGCTGATCCAGCAGCCGTGCGCCCAGTTGGCGAGTAAGTACGAACGGAACCAGATGGTGCAACGTGCCGGCCAACGCCGGAATCAGCAGCAAGAGCAGACGGAGAAATCTCCATAGCAACTTCGCGCAGACCTTCAACCCGTGCAGGCGCAAGACGGCCGAATCGATGCGAAGGCCCGCTGATTCGACGCGATCCCGATAGGCCTTGATCTCGCCGGCAACCGATTCGGCACGTTCTCGATCGTTCGCCAAGAAGTAGTTCATGGCATTGGCGGTGCCTTTTCGTCGCTCGAGCCATGACGGCGGATTCTTGGCGTGCTTTCCTGGCGGCTCGACCAAATCCTGGAGGTCGTCGAGCCAGGGTTCCCACTCGGGTTCGTCCAGATGCACGACGACCTCTTTCAGGCGTGCTTCGAGCTCCTTGGTCAACGCTCGCCTGGCTTTGCGAACGTCGCCCTCGTGCTGTTCGAGAACCTCGCCGACGTCGATCGGTTCTGCGACGCGGATCCAAACGGACGAGCGGAACTTATCTTTGTGTTCGTAGTTGATTCCGATCGGCACGACCTTCACGCCGACGGCGCCTTCTGCGGCCGCTTGGACCGCCATACGGGCGGCGCCGCTGCGCACCATTTCGAGGTGTGCCTGGTCGGTCGATAGTCCTTCCGGAAAGATCCCCATGGCATGGCCTTCGACCAGCACCTTCGCCCCCACGTCGAGGCTTTCCATGTTGCGCCGCACCTGGCGGGAGTCGTCGCTGCCGCGGAAGGCGGGAATCATACCCAGGGCACTCATCGGCGGACCGAGGATGGGGTGGTCGAACAACGGCGCCTTGGCCATGAACCGAACCGGGCGACGGGCCACCACACCGATCAGAACCGGATCGAGCAACGAGTTCGCATGATTCGCACACAGCAGCACGGGGCCCGACTGCGGAATACGATCGGCACCGGTGATCTGGACGTTGGGGTAATACCGCTTGACCAGCCAACGAACCAGGCGCCGTGTGAATCCACGCGATTCGACCGCTTCTTGCTTCGCCATCGCCGAGTCTCCTTTCACTGGATTAGCTACGCCAGCCAGTATACCAACCACGCGGATTTCACGGAACGCTCGCCGCCCCCACTGGCGGGTGGGGTGGCTTAGGTGCGGGCCCTTGGCTGGGGGTGCAAATCGCCCTTCGCCAATGAGTTGTAGGCTGGGTCGAGCGGACCACAGGGCGAGGTTTTCCACGATCAGTTGTGTTGTGGCAGGGAGAGCGCTGCAATTGCCGTTTCCTTGAGCGAGGCCCACCTTCTGTGTGGAGGGATACCGAGAAAGGTGGGCCTCGCTCGATTACTTGAGATTCCCGACCAGACGCCAGATTCGACGGTTTCACATCGGCATAGCACACTGGTCAAGGTCCGCTTGACCCAGCCTACATGGCGCAAAGTGTGACTTGCACCTCGCTTTCAGCCTGGATTGCGGCGGGGGTTTTAGGTATACAGTGTCAGATTGAGGCTATCGTATCGCACTAACGGCGGAGCCAATATTGAAAAGCACGGTACTGAATCGCGGATTCATGTCGCTGATCGTAACGCAGTTCTTCGGAGCCGCAAACGACAATATTCTCAAGACCGTCCTGATCTTCATGGTCATCGACGGGGCGTGGGCCGGACAACTGGGGGCCGGTGGGCAGGGGATCGTCGCGATTTGCTTTACGCTGCCCTTTATCCTGTTGTCGGGCTATGCGGGACAATTCGCCGATCGCAACAGCAAACGTTACGTCAGCGTGCTCATCAAGATCATCGAGGTCCCCATCGCCCTGGTCGCTCTGGCCGGATTCTGGTTCGGCAACCTGTGGATCACCCTGGGTGCCCTGGTCGCATTGACGTGCCAAAGCGCCTTCTTCGGACCGGCTAAGTACGGCATGATCCCGGAATTGGTCGACTCGCGCGATCTCAGTCGGGCCAACGGCACGATCAACATGATGACCAACCTCGCGGTTATCATCGGAACGCTCGCGGCCGGTAAGATAGCGGACCTCTACAGCCCGATGTCTGGCTCGCCCGTTCTCTGGCTCCCCGGCGTGGTCATGGTGATCGTAGCCATTGCCGGACTCGCGGTGGTCGTGCTGCTGCCTCGATTGGCGCCCGGTGATCGAA
Organism: Candidatus Nealsoniibacteriota bacterium; assembly: GCA_013202865.1. Taxonomy (GTDB): domain Bacteria; phylum Planctomycetota; class Planctomycetia; order Pirellulales; family Thermoguttaceae; genus JABMRB01. The sequence continues at coordinate 4,199 of JABMRB010000833.1, forward strand.
CGCTGAAATACGAACTGAATCCGCTGGCGACCTATGTCAGTGCGCTGCGAGAAATGGCCCGAACGCCCTTGCTGATGGTTATGCTCGCATGGGGATACTTCTACTTTCTCGCCGGGCTGGCGCTGCTGATCATTCCCGAATACTGCGTCGTGCTGAAAGCGTACAACGTGTCGCGGGCGGAAGCCAGCCTGCTGCTGGGTGTGATGGGTGTGGCGATCGGCGTGGGAAGCGCCTTGGCCGGACTGATCTCCGGCCACACGATACGCCCCCGACTGGTCCCCATCGGCGCGGTGGGCCTGACGCTCTTCTTCGCCCTGCTGGGAAGCCTGCCGCCGACGCTCCCCGACCTGGGCCCCACGTGGCGCATGGTGGCCAGTCCGATTGCCGCTTGCATCTTCGGAGCGGGTGTGTCGGCCGGCTTCTACATCATCCCCTTGCAGGCGTTGCTGCAGCGACTTTCGCCGGACAACGAGCGCGGGCGATTGCTCGGCGTGTCCAACGGCGTGGCGTTCACCTTCCTGATGCTCTCGTCGCTGCTCTACTGGATTATCCGCCCCGCCTTTAACACGGACGCCGGGCAGGAGCGCCCGGAGAAGATATTCCTTGTCAGTGCGGTGCTGATGGCCGTCGGTGCAGCCTTCTTCCTGTGGCGAATGAAGGCACGCGAGTTCTCCTTTGCGAAGGTCGACTGAATCGCTTCCCACATTGCGAACCTGTAGACACACCCGATGGACAACACACCCCTTGACGATACCACCGCGGCAAGCAAACCTCCCCTGGTCGACGCCCATGCGCACGTGTTCTGTTGGGGCGAGCGGCCGCGCGACGGGTTTCTCTCGCAGCGGACGCGACGGTCGTGGTTGACGAAGCTGATGCTGTGGATGACCGGCGTCCACAAGGAACAGGGCGCCACGATCAGCGAGAAAATGCGATCTCGCCTGTTGCGACACGTGGATCAGTCGACGCTCGATTACGTGGTCGTGCTGGCGCAAGACGCCGTCTATCGCGACGACGGCTCGCGCGACGACCCGGCAACGCATTTCTACGTGTCGAACGACTACGTGCTCGATCTGGCCAAGCGGTCGAGCAAGGTCTTGCCCGGCTGCTCGATCAACCCGATCCGTCGCGACGCCCTGGCGGAACTCGAACGCGTGTGCGAGGCGGGTTCCCGGCTCGTGAAGATTCACACGGCCATCCAAGGCGTCGACCCGGCCCTGGCACGTTTCGACGCCTTCTATCGCCGTGCGGCCGAGCTGGGCGTGGTGTTGATGTTTCATACCGGCTACGAGCATTCGTGTACCGTGCAATCGCAGGACTTCGCCGACCCGGCCCGCTTAGAACGACCCTTGGGCCACGGCGGCACGATCATCGCCGCCCATTGTGGCACCTGCGCCCTGTACGACCGGGGCGATCAGTATCCGAGCTTCGTTGAGATGATGCACCGCCACGACAACCTCTACGGCGACACGGCAATCATGGCCGGCCTGATCCGATTGCGATCGCTACGCCGGCTCAGTCGCGAGGGAAGCGACGTTACCGGCCGCATTCTGCACGGCAGCGACTATCCATTTCCACCCGCCCGACTGCCGTTCGTGTTCCGCACCGGCCTGTTTCCACCGCAACGTCGCAACACTTTTGATATGGACCTGCGGATCAAGCAGTCGTTTCAATTCAGCCCGGGGTACGCGTGCAAATTACTGGAGCTGTTGGGGCACCCGGCCGTTTCCCGGTAACCGCCGCTTGCGGCTTAGCAGTTTCCCGCACAACGCTGCGAAGCCGCGAGCGGCAACAGACGGAGGAAGACATGGATCACACGAACGCCGATGAAGACATCCGTCTGCTCTCCGATCCGCACGACACGGACGGTGCGGACCTGACGTTTCGGCGTGTGCTCCGGCGGATCGAAGAAGCCGCCGATTCGATCGCGATTCACATGTTCGTCTGGCGCAACGACGCGATCGGACACCGAATCGGCCGAGCGATTCTCGACGCGGCCGAGCGCGGCGTGAAGATCCACGTCAAGAAGGACGTCGGCGCTTTCATGTACGAGCGGATCGAGATGAACCGCAAACCGTTCTTCAACGTTGCGATCCCGCTGTCGAGACGTCTGATGTACAAAATCAGTGCCTTGACCTTCCCTGACACGTACGTCGAAGACGAGTACGGCTTCGAGCTCGGCCGGCAGGTGATGGCGCACCCCAACGTGACCATGGAGTGGGTCGATCACACGCACACGAAGTATTACGTCTTCGACCGGCAGGCGATGATCACCGGCAGCATCAATATCGAGGACCGCCACCGCACGTATCGCGACTACATGGTTGAGATCGTCGGGCAAGACGCGATCGAGCGCTTCGAGTGCCGCAACCGCGGGGCCGAACCTTACGACCGGGACCGATCGCTCGACTTCGTGCTCAACCGCGCGGTCGACGGCAAACGGCAGTTCGAGATCAAGCCGGTGATGCTGGAGCTGATGTCGCAAGCCCGGCGTTCGCTGTACATCGAGATGGCGTACATCGGCGATCCGGACGTTAGCCGAAAGATCGTCGAGGTGGCCAAAGGCGACGTGCAAGTCACGGTGCTTTTCTCGAAGGCGGCCAATATCGGCAACGACATCAACTACCGATCGCTGCTGCGGATCTGCAAGCAGGCAGACATCGGCGTCTATCTATCCGACAAGATGATCCACTCGAAGCTGATGCTGATCGACGATGAACTCGCCGTCCTGGGCTCCGCCAATACGTCGGTCTTCTCCATGCAGAAGGCCGACGAAATGGACGTCGTGGTCAAGGATCGGCCGGCGTTTCTCGCCGCCGTCAAGGAGACCGCAGCCGGGCGGATCAGTCAGAGCAAGAAGGTGGAATCAGTCGACGAGTTAGCCAACTACAATCGAGTGCTCGCCTCGCTGCAACAGCTTCATCAGTTGTTGCATTAGTGCTTCGATGTGTACGTTGCGCCTCCGATCCCGTCGAAAAGTCGAAATCCCCCGGATTCGAAGGTCTCGAAGGCCCTGCGGTTTGACAAATACCGTGGCGGGGGGTAAGATGCGAGTTGTTTCTACAATGACCTGAGTATGCACCTCCAGGGCAATGCCATGAAGAAACTGCTAACGCGTAGTCTGGCTGCTTGTCGTCGATCGGCGGGAGGCGACTCTCGCGGGCCGTTGCGACTGGGGTTGCGACGGATGCGGTTCGAGGCGTTGGAGGATCGACGGTTGCTGGACGTCGGCCCGTTGCTGATCAGCGAGTTCATGGCCGACAATGACAACACGCTGGACGACGAAGACGGGAACTCCTCGGACTGGATCGAAATCTACAACTCCAGCGACTCGGCGAAGAGTCTCGATAGCTACTACCTCACCGACACGCAAACCAATCTGACGCGGTGGCAGTTTCCGGCGGTCACGATCGACCCGTTCGAGTACTTGATCGTCTTTGCGTCCGGCAAGGACCGCCGGGATCCGGCCGGTGAGTTGCACACGAATTTCGGGCTCAGTAACGACGGCGACAGCGTGGCGCTGGTGATGTCCGACCAAGCCACGGTTGCCCATGCGTATTGGGACTTTCCCAGGCAGTTGGAGGACGTCTCGTACGGCCTGCCCGACGTGACGACGCTGTGGGACACGCTGATCTCGCCCGGCGGCCCGGCCAGCTACCGTGTGCCCACCATCGGCGACAACCTGCAGGCTTGGACCCAGCAGAGCTTCGACGATTCGAGCTGGGTGGATACGGTCAGCCTGGATCCGGCCGGGCTGGTGATTACCGAGGTGGCCACCGGCGAGACGGATTGGCTGGAAATCCAGAACGTTTCGAATCAGGCCATCGATACCACCGGCTGGTTCGTGGCAGTGAACGACACCACCGGCGGAATCGGCGCGGCGCACGCCGTGGTATGGAACCTGCCGAACTCGATCGACTCCGGGCAAGTGCTTTACCGAACCGACAACCTTGCCGACGAGGCCCAATACTTCGGCAGCGAGATCTCCTGGGACACCGGCTCGGGTTGGGTGGCGATCATCGACAACAGCGGTGGCGTGGTCGATTTCGTCCCCTGGGGATACGACGCGTTGGAGATCGCCCCCTTGCGGATCGACGCCGGCGCCTTCACCGACGTGGCATTAGGAGACCGATGGCAGGGCACGGGCGTCCCGGGGGGGGCCGGGCAAGTGGAGTTGATCAACATCGAGGACCGCTGGTGGTACGAGCAGTCGAACACCGACCTGGGCTCCCAGTGGCGCGAGCCCGGCTATAGCGATTCGCTCTGGGACGACGGCAAGGCGTTGCTCTACGTGGAGAATTCGGGGCTTCCGGCGGCGAAGAACACGCCGCTAACCCTCGGCGCCTCCACCTACTACTTCCGCTCGCACTTCACGCTCGACGCGCACCCCGACAGCGTCACGCAACTCGATCTGGAGACGGTGATCGACGACGGGGCGATCATCTACATCAACGGCAAGGAAGTCTATCGCCTCGGGATCGACGAAGGCCGGCAGATGACTCACGGCGACTATGCCAATCGGTCGGTCGGCGATGCAGCCTTTGAAGCGAACACGATCCCGCCCGAGAACCTGATTCAGGACGGCGTGCCGGTTCTGGTCCGGGGCGATAACGTGATTGCGGTCGAGGTGCACCAGATTAACGCCGGCAGCAGCGACGTGGTGATGGGCTTGGGCCTCCATGCGACGGTGCTCGAGCCGGAATTGGAGCGGATCGGTAACTCGGACGTGGACACCGCGGGTGACTTCGCCTTGCCAACGTCGCCGAGCCAGGGCACACACAATGCGGGCATGACGTTGCCGTTCGCACCGGGGACGATTCCCGCGTTGACGGGCCTCGGCTTCAGCGAGGACGGCGCGCTTGCCGAGGCGGTCGAAACCGACGTCGAGGCCGCGATGCGCGGCGTGAACGCGTCGCTTTGGTCGCGGATCGAGTTTCCCGTCGGCGACCCCTCTCAGTTCGACGTGTTGACGCTGAACGTGCAATACGACGACGGGTTTGTGGCCTATCTCAACGGCGAGCAAGTGACCCAGCGCAATGCGCCGGATCCGCCCGAGCCGCTCGAACCGCTGCCCTACAATGCGGCGGCGACGGACTTTCGCGACGGCGCCGAGGAACTGCTCGTTGAAGAGATCAACATCAGCGACTATCTCGACGCCTTGCGCCCGGCGCAGACGAACGTGCTGGCGATCCACGGCCTGAATTACGGCGTCAGCGACGACGACTTCTTGATCCTGCCCGAGCTGATCGCTACCAGTACGCTGGACGGCCCCCAGTACATGACGTCGCCGACGCCAAGCAACGACAATCAGGCCGGTGCAGTGGGAGCCGTGGGCGATACCGAGTTCAGCGTCGATCGCGGTTTCTACGACGCGGCGTTCGACCTGGAAATCGTGACCGGCACCGTAGGGGCCGAGATCCGTTACACGCTCGACGGCAGCAGGCCCACGGCAACCTATGGAAGCGTCTACAACGATCCAATTCCGATCACCACCACAACCGTGCTGCGGGCGGCAGCGTTCAAGGCCGGCTATATCCCCACCAACGTCGACACGCAAACCTACATCTTTCTGCAGGACGTGCTTAATCAGCCGAGCGATCCTTTGGGCTTTCCCGCCACTTGGGGCAGCACGCCGTCCGATTATGAAATGGACGTCGACGTCATCGGTACCTTCGACGCCGACGGCAATCCCACCGGAGGGGATCTGTTCGGCGGTGCTTATGCGTCGTTGATTGACGACGCGCTGCTGTCGCTTCCCACGATCTCGATCGTCACGGAGGTCGACTACCTTTTCGGTTCCGACGGAATCTACACCAACTCGGGTGGACAGGGAGTCGGCTGGGAACGGCCCACGTCGGTCGAATGGATCGAACCGGACGGCACGACCGGGTTTCAAGTAGACGCCGGGCTGCGGATCTACGGCGGGGCGTTTCGCGGGATGGGACTGACGCAAAAGAAGACCTTCCGCCTGCTCTTCAAAGACGTCTACGGCCCCAGCAAGCTGAACTTCCCGTTGTTCGATGCCGACGACGCCGCCACCAAATTCGACACCATCATCCTCCGCGCCGGAGCCAACGACGGATGGAACCGGTGGGGCGGGGCAAAGACCCAGTACATCGTCGACGAGTTCATGCGGCGTACCCAGTTGGCCTTGGGCCAGCCGGCCAGCCACGGTACGTTCGCCCATCTCTACCTCAACGGCCTCTATTGGGGGCTGTACAACCCGGTCGAACGTCCCGAGGCCTCCTTCGCCGCCAGCTATTTTGGCGGGGAGAAGGAAAACTGGGAGGCGGTCAACTCCGGCGAGGGTACGGGAGGAAGCGGCAATGCCCTCTGGAACGCACTGCTGAATTTCGTGAGAAGTAACGATATGTCGACCATGGAGGCGTATCAACGTCTGCAGGGCAATAATCCCGACGGCACGCCGAACCCCGCCTACCAGGATCTGCTCGACGTCGACAATTACATCGCCTACATGTTCTCCAACTTCTGGGGCGGGACGGGTGACTGGCCGGGACACAACTGGTACGGAGCCGCCCCCAAACCACCGAACGACACCGGGTACAAGTTCTTCAACTGGGATTCGGAAGGCGCGATTGTTATCTGGTCGAATCTGAACGCCGATGTGACCGGCGTGAACAACGGCGGCGGGGAACCGTACGCCATCCTGAAGAACGACAGCGAGGAGTTCAGGCTGCTCTTTGGCGATTACGCGCACCAGTGGTTGTACAACGGCGGGGCGGCGACTGCCGCGCCGTCCTTCGAACGCTACCAGGAACTCGCCGACGAAATCGAGTTGGCGATCGTCGCCGAGTCGGCTCGCTGGGGTGACCACCGCGGCGGCAATGCGGACAGCACGCCGTACACCCAGGCCACCTGGGACGGCTGGCGAGACTATATCCTCGACACCTATATGCCCCAGCGCCCGGAGAAAGTGCGCGAACTACTCCACAACGCCGGGTTGTATCCGCAGCTCAACGCTCCGGTGCTCAATCAGCACGGCGGCCAGATAGAGCCCGGGTTCGAGGTGACCATGTCGTTTAGCGGCGGTGGGGTCGGGGCCATCTACGAGGACACGGTCGTGGTGCCCCAATCGACCGCCGCAACCTACTTCGTTCCCACCGACAACTCCCTCCCGGCGGAAGATCCGTTGTCAACCACGTGGACCGAATGGGGGTTTAACGACTCGTCGGCAACGTCCCCCTGGCTCGCCGGCACGACCGGCATCGGATACGAGGACGGCAGCGGTTACGCGAACCGGATCAGTACCGAGGTCCGGCCCTACCAGGTGAATCCCAACGCCACCTCGATCCTGGTACGCATCCCGTTTACTATTGACGACCTCAGTAACATCGACAAGCTGACGCTACGGATGCAGTATGACGACGGCTTCGTGGCCTATCTCAACGGCAAGGAGGTTCATCGCAGTTCAGGTGTCGCCGGATACCCGCCGAACTGGGACTTCGCCGACGCGTCGAGCCACGAAGCGGGCGGGTTCGACGAATTCGACATCACCGACGACATCGGTCTGCTTGTCCAGGGGAGCGAGAACATCCTGGCGATTCACGGCCTCAACCGCGGTGCCACCAGCAGCGACATGCTGATCCTGCCGGAACTCGTCATCGGCGAACTGGTCTCCGTGCCGGGCGCTCCGGTGATGTATTACACGACCGACGGCAGTGACCCGCGTTTGCTCGGCGGTGCGATCAATCTGGACTCGGCCCAACTGTACGATGAAGACAACCCGTTCTCGTTGGCCGCAAGCACCGTGGTCAAGACGCGAACGTATCAGGGCGGTGAGTGGTCCGCGTTGAACCGGGCCGTCTATCATACCTCCATCCCGCCGACGCTTGCGATTACGGAGATCAACTACAATCCGCACGAACCGTTGCCCGACGAAGTCGCCGCCGGGTTCGAGAACGGCGATCTGTTCGAGTTCATCGAGCTACAGAACGTCGGCGACGCGACTGTGAGCCTCGATACCGTCCACTTTGCCAACGGTATCGACTTCAACTTCACCGGCAGCGACGTCACCTCGCTGGCCCCGGGCGAGCGCGTCGTCGTGGCCAAGGATCAGGCGGCGTTCGAGTTCCGCTACGGCACCAGTGTGAACGTGGCCGGGTACTTCGACAACGACAGCAACCTGGGAAACGCCGGTGAACGGATTCAGCTCGCCCATGGCGAAGATACAACGTTCATCGACTTCCGCTTCAACGACGCCGGCCGCTGGCCCGGCCGGGCCGACGGCAAAGGGGC